>JAMOMD010000081.1 GCA_027068725.1 Thermoproteales archaeon
CCAGTTATGAAGATAAGAAATGTAAATAGACAAATTGTGCCATGTATACCTGGCTCATCACTTAAGGGGGTACTGAGAAGTTTTGCAGAGACTATTCTTAGGACATTTGCGATTTTTTCAGATATCAAAATTGAGGATTTTTCTCAAAGATTATTTGACACACTTACCAAAGCAGTAATGAAAGAACTATCCAGGAAAGGGTTTATAAGCGAAGAGAAGGAAAGTGAAAAAGAAGTTGCAATATATTTAATTAAGAAGAGGGAGTTAGAGAGAGTGCTTGATAATCTTAAGAAAGCTCTTAGTGAACTTATAGAGAGAGGACAATGGAATGTACTTTGTTGTAATACGCTTGCTAGTAATGTTGAACAGAGGTTAAAGGATATGGGTAGTATCCCTATCGCAAACATTCAAGTGCCTATATTCTATTTGCCGTGTGTTGCTTGTCAGCTATTTGGTGGTAGTGGATTAGCATCACATATTGTCGTTCATGATGCTGTTCCTGAAAGCCCAGACGAGGTCTCGATTAGACACAGGACGTGCGTATCTATCGACAGAGTGTTTAGAAGGCAGAAGCCGGGTAGGTTGTTTACAATAGAGTTTGTTGAACCAGGTTCAGTATTTAAATTTAAGTTAGAGATAATTAATCTGGAGCTTGAGTCTGAGAAAGTTAAAGAGTTTCAGGATCAGGCTGAGGAGCTTATTAATAAGATATCTTCAAGTAGTAACGATGATGAAAAACTTGATGCAGCTGTGAGATTTATAAAGTCTTTGAAGACTTATATTGTGGCATTAATTTTGAAGGAGCTTACTAGTGGTAATATACAGGTAGGTGGTAGGAAGAGCGTTGGTCTTGGTAGGGTACGACTAGAAATTAGTAAGGTAACTGCGTACTATGTGCATAACTTCAAGATAGTGAAAGAGAAAGATAGTGCTGCTGCTAGCGTTAGAGCACTTATTTCAGCTGTTGAAAAACAATGAAATTGCTTAATAACTCTATCAATAGTAATGCTTGCAGTAGGTTACTATGATGATTCAACGCACAGATTGGTTTAGACAGGACATATTGCTAAGACACGTAACTTTTGATATTGACATAATTGCTGAGACTGCTCTCAGAATTGGTATGGGACGTGGCACTGATCCTGCCTCTCCAAGTGACTTGCCGGTAGTGAAGGTACGTGTACATCATGGAAATACAATGCGCGAAGTTGCATATATTCCAGGATCGTCTCTTAAGGGATTTATTAGAAGTGTATGTGAATTTATTGCGAGGAGTTGTGGTATTTATGTATGTTATACTCTTGGTGATAGATCCTGTAGTAGAATCAATAATAGTATTAATCAGAAAATGTTTGATGAGGCATTGCGTGAGGACAGGTACGAGGACTGTCTTAACGTGCTGAAAAACAACGTATGCATAATATGTAGAATGTTTGGATCTACGCTATCTGCAAGCTTAGTAGATGTAGATGATGCTTTGCCCGTGGCTGAGACACCTCTGAGAATGCGTGTGTGCGTTGCTATTGATAGGAATACTGGTGCTGCTGCTCGCGGCGCATTATACAACTATGAATATGTTGAGCCTGGAACAGTGTTCAGGACAAGGATTTCCTGTCTAAACTTGCCTAACTATGCTCTAGGTCTCCTAGTAGAGGCAATGCGATGTGTTAACATGGGCTTGTTCAAGCTTGGAGGATTCAAATCTAGGGGTCTTGGCAGAGTTAGATTTGACATAACTAAGCTCGAGATTGTTGAGCCGAGAGGCTTCAAGATATGTAGAACTGAGCTAACTAAAGGACAGACTGTCCAGCAGGAAGTTGTGCTCAAGCCGCTAGATGAGACAGATCAGGAAGTCAGAGCAAGCTCACTCGAGGAGCTTCTAGATAAGCTCGTAGAATCATGGTACCAGTACGTAAGTAAGGCAAGAAAAGCTTCAGGATAGGGACTATGAGAGATGGTAGATTGTACGAAGAGGTAACTCGAGTTATTGAAAGAGCGCAAACTCTGAGACAGCAGACGCAGCTGAATGTAGTCAAAGCAGGCTTTACGCCTCGTGCAGGGACTGACCTTGGTAGAGGCTATCTGAGCTTTGTAATGAGTATAGAATGTGAGGTTCCTAAGGACTCTTACCTATTCGTCGGTAGTGGTTCGATCACAGTAGTTGGTAGAGATTTTGATAAAATTCTTAATCAACTTGGACAGATAGCACGAGCAATAGACTATCTACTAAGATCTGGCATGACATTAGATGAGAATAGTCTAAAGCAGGTTAGGGTAGGTCAGACAACGTTAGCAAACATTCTCTCAGGTATTAGAGTACTCATGACTCCTGTAGAATATCGTGGTAGAATAATTATACCTGGCTCATCTATCAAGGGAGCCATCAGGAACAGGCTAGAGCTCGCGTTTAAGATAGCGAACAACAAGGTTCATGCATGCTTTATTCGTCAGAGTTCAGGACCGCTTGATGTACAGCGAGGATGGAGATACATCTACATAAATGGTCCAGAAGTTGCCATATATAGATCCAGCACTTGTAATCTAACACACGATAATGAAGTATGTAAGGTCTGCGATCTACTAGGTACGGCTGGTTTATTATCAAGAGTAGACTTTAGTGATGCATTACCAACAGCAGACTTTGAGCCTATTGAAATGGAACTTGAATATAACGAGCATATTCTAGCAATACCTCCTGGCACAAGGTTCAGGACTGAGATCAGTTTCAGGAATGTTCTCCCCGAGGAGGCTGGGCTAATATTCATGGCACTTAACTTACACTGCCAGAGACCAACGCCAATCCTGATAGGGAGATTCAAGTTTAGGAAAAAACTCTGGAAACAGCGCAACATCAGAGTCACGTTTGGTCGACTTGTCTTTCTGAGAGATAGTGTCGAAATACGCATCCCAAGATTCGTACAAGAACTATCTAGAGACGTCAAGTTACAGGACATTTTAAGGAAAGGAGAGTCTTCACAATCCTGTACTGTGCTCAGGAATGTTGCTAAAGAAGAATTCTTGAACTACTGCATATCAAGAACACATCAAGCATTAAGCAACGTATTGAGAGAAGACTTTCTAAAATGTTCATTTGAAGAATTCTTCAGAAAACTTGAAAGAGCA
>JAMOMD010000082.1 GCA_027068725.1 Thermoproteales archaeon
ACTTCTTAGGGAATCTTTCTCTAAAGTGTACTTGAGATACCACGTTGAGAGTCTTAACTTCTGTAATGAAGGTGTCTAAGAACTTTATAGCTATACCTGTTGCTACAGCTAATTTTATATTCTTGAAGTAGTTCATAAGTGTCTTGAAGACCTCGCTCTCACTAGTTGACCATGCAATAGCCATACCTACCATTAGCACTGAAACCATTCTGAGAGACTGTACAAGACCGTAGATTAATCCTTGGTATATTATGTATAGTCCACCTGTTAACCATCCTATTATTGGAAAGTTTGGAGGAACAAGTACTAGGAGAACAGTTTTAGGTTCTGCAGAGTAGAATAGACCCTGCATTAGTACGAAACTCCATATAACTGGTATAACTATCATTGCTGTAAATTTTACTCTCTCTAAATTAGGTCTTGATAGTGCCCATACGAATAAGCTAAATAGTGTTAAGTAGATAAGATTTTGTACCTTATCAAAACTTAGTGCTAGTATGTTAACTGCAAGAAGTATTGATAGTCTAGTAATTAAATTTACTCTATTCAACATGCTAAAGCTGCGCTTTCTAATAAACTTCTATGCAAAACTGCACTTGGTTTAACACATTTCTCTACTAGGATCCTTGTGTATTTGTTAAGAAGGATTCTGCATTTCTTAATTACTTCCTCTCTTGAAAATACTTCACAGAATGTTCCTTGTGCAATAATTTTACCGTCTTTAAGTAGTATGATCTTATCAGAGTACTCTATCGAGAAGTTAACGTCATGTGTTATAACTATTGCACCAGCACCACTATCATTAACGTAGCTTCTTAGTATACTACCAAGCGCATGCACGTTCTCCTCGTCCTGTCCTACAGTAGGTTCATCAAGTAACAGAAGTTTTGGTTCTGCTACAAGGGCTGCAGCTATGGCAACTCTAAACCTCTGTCCTCGTGATAGAGCTTGAGGATTCTTCGACAGAACTCCTGAAAGTCCAAGCATGTCTGCTATCTTCTTAATCTTCTGATACGCTTCCTGTCTGGATCTAGAGCTCAGTCTTGCTCTAGCTAGTAGTTCCTTCTCAACAGTCTCATACATCAGGACAAGGTCAGGATTCTGCGGTATGTACATGACATATCCACGCAAGTTACGACGCTTGGCGCCCTCTATCAGGATGGTTCCTCTCAGGTACGGTACCTTTCTCAGTATTGCAAGAAGTAGAGTAGACTTACCACTACCATTAGGACCCATCACACAGACTATCTGTCCTTCTGTAACAGTCAGATTGATGTCTTTCAGAACCCAGCAATACTCTCCTCTAAGACCTGATCTCTTGTACGCAGCGTAGAGATTTCTAATTTCAAGTATAGTCTTACCATTAATACTGTCCTCGTGTTTGCAAATTATGGATGTGCCATCTTTTTCAAGTATTAATCTAAGAATTTCGTCATCATCTACTGACTTAACTTCAATATTGAATTTTGTAGCAATAGCAAGATTGCATGGTAGTCTAATACCATGTTGTGCTAAGATGCTGATCTTATTTAGCACATTCTCGCCAGGAAATACATCAACAACCTTGCCATTATCTAGCAGAATAACCTTATCTACTACATTTTCTCTGAATAGATCAATAAGTTCTGAAAAACGGTGCTCGATTAAAATTATTGTTTTGTCATGCTGTTTTAATTCTTTGACAATTTTAAGGAAATCTCTACAACTTTCTGGATCTAGATGTGCTAATGGTTCGTCAAATATTATTATTTCAGATCCTGCAAGTACTATACTTGCTATAAGAACTTTCTGTAACTCGCCTCCTGATAGTTCACTAGTCCTTCTATCTAATAAATGTTCTATGCCAAAAGATTTTACGACTTTTGTAATGTAATCTTCTAACTTTTCTCCATATCTTGAATATAGTACAAGTTCTAGCTCATCTCTAACGTAGGTAAATATGACCTGTTCGTGAGGTGACTGTGCTAGGTACGTTACTGTTCTAGAAAGTGATGTTATGTCTGTTCTTGTAGGGTCAAGACCTGCAACGTTAATGAAGCCTTCAACGTGTGCCTTCTCTATGTGGGGAATTACTCCGGACAAGACTTTACCAAGTGTAGATTTTCCACTTCCTGATCTTCCAAGTACGAGCACGAGCTCGCCCTTGTTTATCTTCAGGCTAACATCGTGAAGTGCTACTGTGCCGTCTGGGTAAGTGACTTTCAATTTGTCGATAATGATCATCTGCTTCTTCGAGTTCTTGCTCACAGTTATTTACGGTTTCCGAGGTTACTTATTAAAGAAACATGTGTTACTAAGTGAAAGCTTAAGAGACTAGAGGTTACGGGACACGATGTGGAGAGTGTTGCTAGATTGAAGCTACGTCCTGATAAGCTTCGTGAGCTTGCTGAGACTCTTCTGAAGATGCTTGATCTTATCGATAAGATAAGGCAGGCAGATGTTGAGTTGCTGGCTCTTCTTAAAGGTCTTGAGGGAGGTTACATTGAGCCTGGTCCTTCTGGTTCCTTGACGAGAGGAAAGTTCGAGATTTTGCCGACAGGGAGGAATTTCTACGCTGTTGATCCCAGGTGTCTACCAACGCCAGCTGCATGGGAGATAGGGGTCAAGTGTGCTACAAAGCTACTCGAAGAGTACTATGCTAGACATGGAGCATATCCTGAATCTGTTGGGATGGTTCTGTGGAGCATCGATGCGTACAAGGCTGATGGAGAGCAGCTTGCAGCAATACTGTACTTGCTTGGTGTGAGACCTGTATGGGGTTCTGATGGTAGTGTCGTAGATCTTGAAGTTATTCCTCTCGAGGAGCTTGGTAGACCTCGCATTGATGTTGTTGTACGAATTAGCGGTATTGTGAGAGATACCTTGCCAAACTATGTATACCTCATAGATAGGGCAGTGTGTAAGGTTGTTAGCTTAGATGAGCCTCCAGAGATGAATTACGTAAGAAAACACTACCTAGAAAACCTGAAGTCGCTCATAGAGTTAGGGAGACGAGTAGACGAGGCTGAAGAACTTGCAAGATGTAGAATCTTCGCAGAGCCACCTGGAGCTTATGGTGCAGGTGTGAACTATGCTGTTGAGGCATCTGCTTGGAGGACTATTGAGGACCTCGGCAAGGTATG
>JAMOMD010000083.1 GCA_027068725.1 Thermoproteales archaeon
CTGTTAAAGACCTATCATTGCTGTACATTAGCGCTAGATGTTTCCAAGCTTTAGCAAGAAAGTGCTATATGCCATACTTGCAGCATCGCTAATAGCTGCTGTACTAATTGGCTTGAGGATAGTTGACCTATTTCCTCTTCCTCCACATGTCACATGTAGCGTAGCTCACTTCAGTACTTTGAGAGGGTTCTATTCAAATTTCAAGAATGTTTTCGTAAGCGCCTATGAGGAGAATATACATGGTGTAAATGTTAGAAATGTTGCAAATGTTCTAAATACAGCACTTCAGCTTATTAGAAAATTTAGAAAAACACATAATACAAAATATCTCGATTTGTCCTATAATGAGCTTGTTAAGGCATGTGCACTGCTTAGTAGTGATGTGAAGCATTTTCGAGAAGTTCAGAATAGAAACAATATAGCGACTGCAATTGCTGTTGCTCTAGTTCCATCGTTAGTGTACGTTATTGCTAGTGTTGTTGCTCCATGGCTATACGTCAGGTTTAAGCTATGGTACTTCTCCATTTTTGAGGTAGTTCCTGAAGAGGAGAGGCGTAGAAGGGGAGGTGAGGAAGAGGAGGAGAGGAGAACTGTCAGGAAGTCTATACTGATGGATGAGGAGACTCTTGCTGTAGTAGTTGCAATATGTATTGTAGTGTCTGTGTTTGTTGTTGCGTATGTGGTGACTCACTCTAAGGTTACTGAGCCTTTCAGTGCTATTGGTCTTCTTGGTCCAACTAAGAAGATTGGTGGTTATCCAACGGTTGTGTATCCTGGAGAGAAGTTTCTGCTGTGGGTCTACCTCTTTGATTATGAGGGCAAGATCATGTGGTACAGAGTCCTGATTAAGCTTGGTAATAGGACGACGTTCATAAATTCGACAGTTCCTGCTCACGCACCTGTCATAGATTATGTTGAGGCTTGTCTAGCACATAACGAGTCTACACTCATACCTGTGTGGTTATCAATAGCGAAGCCAGGTAGCTACAAGCTGATTTTCGAAGTCTGGTACTACGATGTTAGTAAGGGAAGGTTCGTCTATAAGGGAATATGGACGCACATATACATTAACGTCACGAGAAGGTGAGAATCATCTAGGCGCTGGTACTCTGTTGAGCACCTTCTTTATCAGGTCTGCAGTCTCTTCTTCACTTAGCTCATATCCTCTCTTTGGCAGTATCCTGTGATATAGTGCGTATGGCGTCACTGCCTTAACATCATCAGGCACGACGTAGTCTCTGCCATGTATGTACGCCCAGGCCTTAGCCATCTTGAGTATTGCAATGCTTGCACGCACGCTCAGTGGCTCGATTTCTCTGATGTTTCTGAACTCGTTCACGATGTCTAGTATGTAGTTGTACACGTCCTCGTGTACGTGTACCTTAACCACGTTCTGTATGTGGTAGACAATCTCGTCGCAGGTTGCTACTTGCCTGATGTTTCCTCTCTCTATCTCGTAGATCTCCTTCAGGACCTTCAGCTCAATGTCACGTGGTGGAAATGTTGCTGGTATGCTTATCAGGAATCTGTCTCTCTGAATCTTAGGCAGTGGCATTACTCCAACTTCCTCAATTGACTGGTAGAGCTGTGTTGCAATTACTAGGAATGGCCGTGGTAGTGGTATTGTTGTTCCCTCGATGCTGACCTGCCTCTCCTGCATTGCTTCGAGCAGTGCGCTCTGGGTTCTGGGGCTGAGTCTGTTTATCTCGTCGATCATCAGGATGTTAGTGAAGATGGGTCCCTTCTTCAGGACGAACTCGCGTCTCTGCTGATCGTACACGTAGCAGCCAAGTATGTCAGATGGCAGAAGGTCAGGTGTTCCCTGTATTCTTCTGAATGTTCCTCCTATTGCCTTGGCGAAGTTCTTGGCGAAGGTTGTCTTTCCAATGCCCCAGGGCCCAAGGAGAAGGACGTGACCTTCAGCAAGCATGCATGCTAGGACTAGCTTCGTTATGTGCTCGTACCCTATGCATATCCTGCATATTTCCCTTATTATTGTCGAGAACGGCTCAATAGGTTCTTCAAATACTACAGCCTCCTCAAACATTATCCCAAGCATGATTGAACGCGTGTAGTGGTTATGTATTTTAGATGACTCGCGTGATGTAACATGTTGAGCAGAGCTGAGCTATGTACATTAATGTACACCGCACTTGTTCATGGAAGACCAGTCTCCATTCCTGAGAACATGCGAGATGCTGCTATAGAGCTCGCTAGACTAAACAAGATGGATCTAGAGATCTATAAGCTTCTTAATCTACGCGATGAGCATGAGCGTGGGCTGAGGATACTACGTGAGAGACTTAGCATACTTGAGATTTTGCATAGAGAAGCAGATGGTCAGTTTGTTCTCTTCAAGTTTCGTAGACCAGTCCTGTATGTTCCCTCTGATCTTGATCTACTTGCTCCAGTCGATGCTGTTCCTCTCATCGTGTCAATTCTGAAGGAAGTAGGCTTCAGGATAGTTGTGCAGGAGAGGTACTGCGTAACTCTCGTCAAGGGTGACCACATTGTTGACGTGTATGTGCACCCATGCATAGGTGGGTCAGTCGTGTACCTTAGAGGAGACGTCCTTCTTCGACATGTTGATAAGGTAAGTATCCTAGGCGTCGAGACTCTCTGTCTTACGCCGTCTGCGGAGGCTCTTGTAGCAGCATCACATGCCGTGTATAAAGAGGGGATAGTTACTCTGAACGACGTGGTGACTATTGTCAAGTGGATAAACGATGACACGCTCAAGCTTGCACATGAGCTTCACTGTCTAGATGCTGTGAAGTATGTCCTCGATATAGCTAGACGTGTTGAGCATGGCCTTGAGGAGCTTCCACACAAGATTCCTACGCCTACTCATGCACGCATCATCTTCAGGAAGGTTCTCAGAGATCCAACGTTCAGAGAGACACTGCTCTACTTTGTTGAGAAGTTGCGGGATAGGAGACTTGGACAGTCAATTCTTTCACATATCACGAGGATAACGTACTAGTACAGTGGCGTAATATCGTCCTGATGCGATACATTACTCACAATGGTAAGCTTCTTGCAGTAGTGTTTCGACTCGAAGAATGTCCAACATCTCGTCCAGAGACTCTTGTTT
>JAMOMD010000084.1 GCA_027068725.1 Thermoproteales archaeon
GTAGTATGTTGCATATATTTTCCAGAGCTTCTTCTTAACATCCTCAACAGGATACTCTACCCTACTCATCCAACCTTTTGGAGGATTATTCTTAGCATTGTACAGCTGATTCCAGAATACTTCAACAGCATCAGGTAAGCAAGGCCAAGGCTTATCATCAGGTGGTTCAAGTGACGTGATCTTGATAATTTTCTTAACATTCTTCAGTAGATGATCCTCCTCTAACAATTCTAGGAAGTTTACAAACCTTCCACGGAGAAGTTTTTCTCTCAGTGATGTGTGGTAAATAGATTTAACTAGACTACTCATCGTATTGCTAAATATAGCAGTCATATTTGTATAATCAACTTCATTACCCTTCACAACTATCCAAAGTGGCTGCTCAAATATCTGCAATGGGTTCTCAATAGCCTCCCTAACAGCTTCACCATATGGTAATTTTCTTGTAATCATTAGGAAATTCACAGTACTGTAACTAAACGTTCCAATGTATAGATGACCATGCTTATCATACATGTAGAACGTTATCCAAATGGTTGGTAGTGGTTCATCACTAATGGTATTATTCGCAAACTTTCTTCTAGCACTAAGTATCGAATTTCCTAAAAATCTCACATTGAATCTTTTCCTGCTTCTAGACTCAGTGTAGTGTTTAACGAGGTCGTTCACTGCCTTGGATAGGTCTATGCAGATTGTCTTTGGTTTATTTAGCCAGTAGCTCCATGTGTATAAGCCATATGGAGTCATTATAGAAACCTCAACAAATCCGCTTAGTCTAACATTATGATAATAAAATACGGACTTATCAAAGGTAATTGCAATCTTCGTAAAGTACTTACCATTAAAAGATGTTAGAGAACAAGTAACTGCATAGAAGATGTCAGGAAATCTGACGTAGCCACCTGTAACGTAGGCTCCGTATGCTACTGAGCTGGCTATTAGTACTGTTGTTATTATAATTGTTATCTTTAGTATTTTTCTATGTTTGCTGTTTTTAATCACGTGGTTTTCCTATATGTCGTTACTAGTTTTATAGTTTTCTGTGTGGTAAAGGTGTTTCTGGTTTTGTTGTGCTTATTTTGATATTACGTTTATTGTCTCTCTGAATATTACGTATGGTGATAGAAGTCCAGGCAGTGTGAATCTCTCTACTGTTAGTTCTATGTTCTTTAGAGCTTCGTAGATGTTTCCTGATAGCATTACTCCAGTGACTGGTGTCTTTTCTCCTTTCTTTACTATCCACGCGCAGGGTGCTGCCACGCTAAATTCTCCACTTTCTGGATTACTACTGTGTGCTCCCTGTAGGTCATCGACGAGCAGGTGTGGTTCTTCGCTGTTTAATATCTCGTCAAGTTTCACGTTTCCACTTTCTATTACTGTGTTTGTGTACGATATTTCAGGTAGTGAGCGATATCCTGCTCTGTATCCATGTCCTGTTGGTGGGAGACCTGCTATTGAGGCCCAGTAGAGGTTTGATATTATGTTCTTTATTACGCCATTCTCGATTATTGGAAGTCTTCTCGATTCTACGGCCTCGTCATCGAATGGTGATGTTCCGTAGCCTCCTGGCATGAGTGGATCATCGATTAGTGTGAAGTTTCTTGAGAATACCTGTGTGCCAACCTTGTCTATGAATGGACTTCTCTTCAGTGCAAATGCGCGTGCGGTGAGTACTGTGCCTAGTGTGTACTCTAGGAGCTCTGCAAATGCCTTATGAGTAAACACGACATTTCTTACCTTCGTGTCAAGCTTCCTGGGCTTTAGCAGTGTTAGTGCTTCTTCTCTACACTTCTCGTATAGTCTCAATACGTCAGGTATGTCTATTCTAGAGTGATCTGCGCTATATACCGAAGGTGTACTATACTCAGCCTCAGATGCTACTAAGTCCATTACCGCAAGCGCAACAGTTGACTCATCTTGAACATCTACGCCATGTGTGTTCATTATTCTCCTGATGTCGTAGCTAACGTCGATGCTTGCGTAGTAGATGAATATTCTAGGATCTTTCCTGCACTCTGCAAGTAGCTGATCGTTTATTCTTATGAGATCTTCTACAGATACGTCAAGTAGCTTTGGGGAAAAGACGTCCTGTGCAGAGACTCTAGGCTTCGATGTTGGTAAGCCAACCCAGTTCTTGATTGGTGAGTTTAGTTTTGCTATCTTGATAGCCTTATCAACAATTGCTGCGGGGTCTCTCTCCATCTGTGGAGTAGCGAAGTAGAAGCCCATTCTGCCATCAACTATCACACGCACACCAACGCCAGCCTCCTCCTGCTGTGATGCCTCAGCATGTTTGTTGTTCTGTATCTTCGCGCTCTTTGACAGGGTGTACTCACAGTAGACATCTCCCTCAAGTCCTCTCTTCCTGAGCTCGCTCAGAATCTTCTCTCCGAGACTAGTAACCTCGTCAAAAAGTCTCATGATAAGTTGCGTCAAGGTGAGGGGTTTTATGTGAGAAGCTCATGGTTGGTGGGCCCGCCGGGATTCGAACCCGGGATCACCCGCTGTCTCATGGCGGGGCAGTGTGCGGATGCCCGCCATCGTAAGGCGGGCATCCTACCGCTAGACTACGGGCCCTTCGTAGCGAGCACATCTTGGGGCTATTTTATACTTTACGCACCTACGCCACGGCCACACTTTAATAAGTCTGTTCCTGCACTAAGTAGTAAGTAATCCATGTCGAGAGACGTCGATAGAGTTCCAAGACCTGTATTTCCATTTCCAGCAATTGTTGGTCAGGATAAGGCAAAGCTCGCGCTTCTCATAGCTGCCGTGAACCCATCTGTGGGAGGCGTCTTGCTGAGAGGTGACAAGGGAACTGGCAAGACGACCATGGTTAGGGCACTTGCTGACGTTCTTCCTGAGGTTAAGGTTGTGGCTGACTGTCCATTCTCGTGCGATCCTGATGATCCGCGCTACATGTGTGATAAATGCTATGAGAGGTACAGGAAAGGTGAGGAGCTCCCCGTAGCTTACAGGAAGATGAGAGTCATAGATCTTCCCCTCAGTGTCACTGTGGAGAGGCTCGTAGGCACGATAAATGTTGAGAAGTTTCTACGTGAGGGCGTTGTCG
>JAMOMD010000085.1 GCA_027068725.1 Thermoproteales archaeon
GGTCTCTTAGGAGCTCTCGCAGATACTACTAGTAGATCTAGATCACTTGTAGCAATTGCACGACCTTCGGCGACACTGCCTATGACGTAGATCTCGGCATCAGGAAGCAGATCCTTGATAGCCTTCACGACATTCTCTATCCAAGATCTCCATTCTCTCAACATCTTAGCGCGATGGACAATGCAGTTCATGTTACTCACGTACGAGCTCCTCAACCATGTTAATAATGTCCACGACTAGTCTGACAAGATCTTCAGCATCTTCTCTAGTGTAGCTCTTTGTAGAGTACCTGGCCATTATGTACACATCTTCTAGCTCGGATAGTCTTGCCCTATTGCTGCGCATGAACTCGACTATCTGTCTTCTCTTCTCGTCTGGAAGGAGCTCAGCAAGTCTCGAGAGCAAGGTCCTGATCTGGTATGTACGAGGATACTCGCCAGCTAGTTTAAGGAGAATAGCCTTCAGGTAAAGCTGAGCAGCTTGCTCGGCGAAGAAACATGCAAGATCGTAACGACCATGTTCCAGAGCTTCTTTTGCCTCAGCTAGGAACTCTCGGGCTCTCTTGTCGAGGATCTCGTACTCCTCCACATGTGACATGCAGATCAGAGTAGTTGTGCAGAACTTTAAGCTGGGCTAGCCATGCTCTAGCTGTACGAATGTGTTGAATGTCTGTTATGTTGTTCCTAGCTGAGGACTTCCTCATTGGGAGAAAGTTTATAGACTTTAGCTAGGTTGGGTGACGACTAAGTCATGGTTAGGAGATTTAAGAAGAAGTCGAGGTATCTGCGTGGCTGGAGAACACACTCATGGGGTAGAGTTGGACAGCACAGAAAGTCAGGTAGCTCAGGTGGTAGAGGTAAGTCAGGTAGACATAAGCACAAGTGGACTTGGGTACTGGTATACGATCCAGACTACTTTGGCAAGCATGGATTCGTTCAGCCACCACCACTTGTCAAGCAGTGGCGTGAGATCAATGTTGGTGAGCTTGACCAGATGATTGAGGACCTCGTCAGGAAGGGCCTTGCAGAGTACAAGGATGGCAAGTACTATGTGAACCTCCTGAAGCTTGGCTACAACAAGCTCCTTGGTGAAGGAAAGGTGACGCACCCAATCGTGGTCACTGTTCCAGCAGCCACGAGAAATGCAGAGGAGAAGATTAGGGCAGCTGGTGGAGAAGTCATACTAGTGAAGGAGGTACTACACTAATAGCAAGCTCTTATTTTACATTTTTATCAAGTTTTAATAAAAAGTTCGTCAAGAGTCTTCGCTACACTTGTAGCCTCTCTTATGTAGTTCATGTATTAGAAGTTCTGCAAGTGCCCACTCTGCGTCAGGAAGTCCCTCGAAGATTAGGTCATTGTCTACGTATATTTTCACGTCTTCTCCTTTCTCTGTAATGACCTCTATCTCGTCTACACATGTCATGTCTCGAACAATGTCCTGTATTTCCCTCATCCAGGATGTTAGTGTGTACAGGTAGTAGTCAGGTCCCTCGAACTTTATCCTGACCTTGCTCATGTCGTTGCGTGTCTTCAGGTAGGTACTTTTTAACTCAACTAGCAATTACGTGATTGTGTCATCGAGAAGTATCGTAGTCATTGGTCATCGTGGCGCATGTGGTTACTATCCTGAGAACACGCTGCTGTCATTAAGCAAGGCTATTGAGATGGGTGTTGATGCTGTAGAGTTCGATGTCAGGATGACTAGGGACGGTGTCCTAGTGCTGTTTCATGATGAGAAGCTTGATCGATTGCTCAAGATTAGGGGCTATCTTCGCGAGAAGACGTACTCCTACATTTCGAGACTCTCTATACGTGGTGAGAAGATTCCAACACTTGAGGAGGCTCTGTCTTTTCTAAAGGATAAGAAGGTCAACATAGTTATCGAGATTAAGGAGCCTGATACTGTCGAGAAGATTCTTGACGTTGTCAAGAGGTCAGGAATTGAGAAGTCTAGGATAATGTTCGTGTCTTTTCATCACGAGATTCTGCACGTGCCTAAGAGTGATGGCTATAGAGTAGGAGCCATATTTGTGTGTAGGCCAAGGAAGCTCAGCTCAATGTTTCAGGACTTTGTTCCAGATGTTGTGCTTCCGAGATACGACATGCTAGATGAGGCACTGGTCAAGGAGGCTCATGACATGGGGATGATGGTCGGTACCTGGGTCATAAATGATGAGCAGGACCTCATGCGTGTGCTCAGGCTGGGTGTTGACATGGTTGCCTCTGACTATCCTGACAAGATAATCAGAGCTCTAAGGCAGAGCAGACTGTTCTGAACTTGTGGCTGTTCCGTATTCAAGTGTTGTGAAATGTCGTTAAGAGAGACCAAGGGCTTATTAGTCCGCTAATTCACATGTGTAACCATGAGCTTCATCGAGGACTTTGAGCGATGGATGCGTAGAATAATGAAGTTCTTCGAGGAGATGGAGCGCGAGATGCTCGAGGAGTTTGAGCGTCTTGAAAAGGAGCCAAGAAGATTCTTCGTTGCTGGTAAGCCAAGGTACTACTTCTACGGCTTCGAGATAACTATTGGACCTGACGGCAAGCCTAGAATACGCGAGTTCGGCAACATCAGGCCAAGGATCGTGGCTGAGGGTGAGAGACCAGTCATAGAGGTTCAGGAGGATATTGAGCCACTGACTGACGTCATCGAGGAGGATGACAAGATTAGGGTCATCGTTGATCTGCCTGGAGTCAACAAGGAGGACATCAAGGTCACCGTTACGGAGGATGGAAAGAAGCTCATAATCTCAGCACGTGGAGAAGACAGGAAGTACTACAAGGAGATTGACCTGCCAGCACCTGTTGATCCAGAGAAGGCTAAGGCAACCTACAGGAACGGTGTCCTGACAGTTGAGCTCGAGAAGAAGGAGAAGAAAAGGAAAGGCATTGACATAAAGGTAGAGTAAGACTGGCAGTGTATCAGTACGTAGATACAATATTTAGGAACTTTCTTACGCACTCATCTTCTCTTCCTAAAACTGTGACTATACCATAAGTTTTCAATTTTTCAATATTAGACCTTACATAATCGACGTGCTCTGCACTTAAATTATCT
>JAMOMD010000086.1 GCA_027068725.1 Thermoproteales archaeon
TCAAACACTACGTTTTCCTCGTCAATAATACTAATAACACATTAGTATCTCTCATACGTAACGCCACATACCACTTAACATATCTACTACATAGAAACTACACATATTTCGCAGTACTACATAATGTTAGCACAATATTCCTGAAGGGAAAATACTTCAGACCGATAAGAAATAGTACAGAATACAAATTTGCAATAAAAGTAGAGGGCACGCACGTAGTTCCTATGTGTACTCTAGCACTAATATGTCCACCAGAGGGCTACTGTTATGGAAGGTGCTACACGTATGTTATAGAGGTTAAATTCTTCGTCAATAGAAAATATGCACGCTATCTCAACATCACCAGCACTTCGACATTGCTATGTGATGGAAGGTTCGACTGCTACATAATTCCAAAAGAAGTATTTCTCAGTGCAACCGGAGTATTCACGAGATATTTCATGACCGCTTACTATACCTGGATTATATTGAAATTGAGCAAGAGACCACAACCGAACGATCTTGTAAGTATTGTACAGGTAAGGACTTTGAGACTGAACTACATAGAACTTACAAAATGTAGCCGATAGTCAAAATTACTCAATATTTCTGAGTACATCTCTTGGAGTAATATCCATACCTTTTGTAAGTATTGTACGAAGTATCCAATAGTAGACAGGTTGTTGAAAAGCTCTTCTTTTACCTATCCAAGGCTCATTAGGCAATTTTGAAATCTTACTTAATCTAGCGTCTACCCTTATGATAATGTTCAATCTATACAACATATTTATCAAAACATACCTCGGCAGAAACTCCATTTCAGGACTATATGAAGGAACTTCATCAATATTCTCAACAACTAGCTTAAGAACACTTGCCTGATCTAGATCACGTGCCTTCAAGAAAACTTCTCTACAATACTCAATCTTGCTCTCTAGCCATTTCTCAATATTCCATCCATATACAATCTTTAGCACACATATTTCTCTAGGATTACCTCCTGTAAGTTTCCACACAATCTCAAAATCAGTACTACAACTGAGCTCCTCAAGAAGTCTAAATGTTGAGTCTTTGTCAAGATTCCACATTAAGTACAATGTCAAGTTCTTTCCCTGCTCACGGTCAAAAAATTCTGCAGCAGTCTGATCACTTGTTAATAATAGAACATGTGTCTTGCATTTGTATTCACGCTCTATTTCGTAAATTTTCTTACTGAGACCTGACACATAGTCTCGGATAGATAATTTGTACGTCTCTAAACTTCTCGTAATCTCGTCAATAATGACTATGAATGTCTTATCTCTAAGCTCTATACGTTGCTTAATGTACTCCAGAACTGTATATAGCGAGAGAGGAATCTTGAGAACATCGTGTAGGACATCTCTAATGAGCGTGTTTAGTATTTTTGAGAGTTCTCTATGTGTTGGAGATAGTGCTTTATCAATCTCGCTCTCCGTCAGGTTAGTGTAAAGTATTATGAATTTGCTATCATTTGATAGACAGTGAGTTACTGCTCTTGCAAACTCTGTCTTACCACATCCCCAGGGACCTGTAAGAACATGTATCCAAGAGACCTCTCTTTGAAATAGGTCTAGTAGAGACTTGAATTCGGAAGTTCTGTCCACAAAGGGGATGTTAAGGTCAGGAACGATGTAGCTAGATAGACAGTTCATTGCTTTTCCTGTAATTCTCTCATTATTTTCCTGTATAATATTTTCCTGTTCAGCACAATCGGTACTGCAACTATTGCAGAGATTGACAATAGAGTCACGTATGCTGGAACTATCATGTAGTCCCTGAGCATGGAGTATCCTGTGATTATCTCAAGAGCTAGAAGTTGAAGACCAACCAAGATGCTTGTAACTAGTACGACTTTGGCGATCTCATTAAGACCGTAACACATATCCACGTAATACGTGTTCCTTATCGAAGTTTTACTCTTCAGGATGATATGGCAGAGGCATTTTCGACATGGTGAAACTTATAAGATAATAAGCGAGAGTCTAATCGGGACAAGGGGGTATAAGAAGCTCCCTAATAAACCCTCGGTAAAATCTAGAAAAGAATTGAAAGGTTTCCTACTGGGAGTGGTAGTACTCTCTCGGTAATACTCTGAGTAAAATCTAGAAAAGAATTGAAAGTCAAACAGTTGCTTCAGTGCAGGTCTCTGGAACGCGGGTGTTGCTCGTAAAATCTAGAAAAGAATTGAAAGCTGGGAATACTAACAGGAACAGCAGTAACATTACACTGGATGCGTAAAATCTAGAAAAGAATTGAAAGAGTAATATGTCGATAAGGTGTGTAAACTTGCAGTATCGTCTGTAAAATCTAGAAAAGAATCGAAAGCCTTGTTTGGCTTCCTGAGTACTCTACCAAGCCACTGAAGAGTAGTAAAATCTAGAAAAGAATTGAAAGCAATATCAATTATTGTGAGTGTGATGTATTCTGCTACTAGTGTAAAATCTAGAAAAGAATCGAAAGTGAGAAGTTTCCTGTCAGTGACCATGTTCAATACCTGGACAAGTAAAATCTAGAAAAGAATCGAAAGCAAATCTTTCCTTTTTCTCGCACTCAAGGGCTTGCGAGGTAAGTAAAATCTAGAAAAGAATCGAAAGGCAGTTCTGGTCGCTTCAATGCTTCCTGTATCGCGTATCTTCGTAAAATCTAGAAAAAAAGCGAAAGTTGTAGAGCTTCCGTGCGATGAGCTCGAAGTTGCGCGTTTTGAAAAATCTACAAAAGAATCGAAAGAGGATTAGCACATTCTTGCCATATTTCGTAAAGTAGAGCCAGGAAAAATCTACAAAAATTTGGAAGCCCAGTAGTCTCAATATTGCATCAATGAAATCTTCAAGCTGTTGAAAAATCTGGAAAAGAATCGAAAGAGGATTCGTCAGAAGGAAGAATGTTGTTACAAGCATATTGTGCGTGAAAATCTAAGGATTTGAGAGAGGGCCGGTATTTTTCATGTGCCTTGTAAGATTTCTAAGCAGATTACAGAATTTAGAAGGGAATTGAAAGGATTGTTTTGTTAATGACGAATTCTTGATAAGATATGTTAGGAGA
>JAMOMD010000087.1 GCA_027068725.1 Thermoproteales archaeon
TGAGGATATAATTATGAGACGTGCAAAAGTGCGTGCACAGGCTAGAAAGATAAGTGATAAAGTTTTGGAGGAAGTTCTTGCAAGAACTGTAACATCTCAGTCACAGTCTAGTCTAAGTGTTAGAAAGTTCGTTGTTCCTGAAGGTGTCGTAATCGAGGTCTTGCCAAGAATGATAACGACTAAGGAAGAGGAGGAGGCATCAGTCATGGCTGGTCTAGAGAAGGTTCATGCACCAAAAGCTGAGCAGAAGGTGTCAGAGAAAGAGTATCTTAGTGATACACTGAGGTAGAGCGAGAACTTAATACTGTCATTAACGACATTTTCTAGACATGTCTACGGACGAAGTTCAGATATATGTTGTTGTACCAATTGCAAGAATTTACGATATTGCACTTGTTAGAAGAGTCGTAGAGCACGTCTTATCAAAACATTTCAAAAAGCTTGGACTCTGCACTTGGCAGGTTGGTAATTACTCACCTGATGTAGTATCAGTAACGTACGAGATCAAGGAAGATCCTGACACAATATACGTGACGGTCAAAGCTACACTATACTTAAGCAATGTTGCTGATAGCATAGACAAGCTCTGCAACATACTCTATAACAATCTAAGACTCTTCGTACACGAGCTCACTGACTCTACAGACTTTGTCACAATAGTAATAACTCCGAGGGATGTTAATGTGAAAAATTCTAACCATATAGAGAGGCTAGAAAAAGGAGTGTACGAGGTTGAGAGTGAGGAAGGATTACTCGAGATACTGAGATTACTAGCTAAGCGATCTTAAACATGTGAGAACTGCACTCTACTACCTGATACTTGTCGTAGGTCTACTAGTCGTATTCTTCTTCATAGCGTACCTTGTTAATGGTATAACATCTACAATATACAATGCAAATATTGCAAATATAATAGATAAAAGCATAATATCATCGGTAGAGCAGGAGTCATCTAGTCTATACGTAATAACATTAGGAAAACCTACCGCAGTATCCTGTATAGAACGTGATAAAATTCTAAAGATTGGAAAAGTAACAATAGAACTTCAATACCTCGAAAGACTATTCGATATAGATATTAAACTGTACTGTCCCACGTACCTACAGTCTAGATACATAATCTGTTCATCAAAAATAAATGTACTAGTACTGTGTCTATCGCCTCGTCACTTCGTTATATACTTCTCATGTACTTAGGTTGGCGATGGTCTATACAGTATCTCGTGACCTTTCTCACATATTAGAACAATCCCTTGATCAGTTCTCTTCTCATCAACTATTCTAGAACCACATAATGGACATGTTGTAACTCTCTCACTAACTATAACTCTCTCTATCTCAGGAACCTCAACCTTCGTCTCAACAAGTTTTGTATATTTCTCAAGTTTACTAAGAAGTTCTTTTCTAGTATCTTCACTGCCATATAACATCCTTAGGATATCTAGCCATCTGTCGGGATCTGAGATCTGTTTTCTAAATTCTGGATCAACTTTCCAAGCTGCTGCAAGTCCTGTTATTGCTTCATCAAGAGTCTTGAGTAGCTCCTCGAGATCTTTAATATAGACTCCTGACGATTCTGCAACCTCGTTTAGATACAGTTTGAGTCCATCCTCATGTATTACGTGAACTCGCTTCTCAGGGTCAAACGTGACTATTGGCACGAGCTTAAGCTCAGGTAGCCATTTCTCGACATAATGTACTCCACGTATGTACCTTATCACAACTCGCCTACCTCTCTCGAAGGCTATTGCTCTGGATATGCCTGTGACTATCCTGAATGGTGGAAATGGTGGATATATGTTGAGCTCTCTTTCGAAGCTGTTTAGTCTACTGTAGAGAGTCTCCTCAGTATTTGCGTGAATTGTCGTTAGTCCTCCGTGCGTTGATGATGCATTAATGAACTCCTTGTACTCTATTGCTGTCCTGATCTCGCCTATTGTAACTACGTCAAGGTTTGCTCTCAACATTGCTGCAATAACGTACTGATACTCTTGGACACTTCTAACTAGGCTAACGTGCTTGTAGGGGTGTGGTATCTGCATGAACATTTCAGGAATGTCTGAGACCATTCCAATCCTAGTCTGTGGGTCGTATAGGCTCATGGCTACTGTCATGAATGTGGTCTTTCCACTACCCATTCCACCGAAGATACAGCCAATCATCTTGTACTGCGTGAACGCATTCAGGATGTAGGGAAGGTTAGTTGATGGGCATGGATTCATCTCTGCAAAATAGAGTGGTGGTGGCAGAAACTCGTGTGGGTGAACTCTCAGCGCTATTCTACTTGCTAGATTTGCCTCAATGCTAAACAGCTCAAGATTTATTCTATTTCCATACTTGTCAACTACGTCTGTTCTAGGATTTGCTCTAGAGATTGATTTTCCGCAATCACGTGCAATTATTATGACAAGATCCTGTAAATGTTCTTCGCTAAGTATGAGATTAGTATCGACAGGACCATACTTGGCATGTGTTATCTGTACAATATGCTCACATGATCCTGGGACAGTTCCTGGTTTAATTATTGCAAATGTGTTAACTTCCTGAATAGCTGGAGCATGTATTAGAGGATCAAGCATCTTGTATGGCTCTATTATAAATATCTTGTACAGACTAGCAAGTATCTCTGCAAGCGTCTGATCCTCAACAAGCTCACTTATGAGCTTCCTGACGTATGCATAGTACTCGAATGGGTTAACCTTAACCTCTACAGGAATTATGTGCTGAAGCTCCTTGTATAAGCGCATGACAAGGGGAAGTTTCGAAAATACATCGATGGGATAATCAACGTACAGGACAAGCTTACCATCAAAATCGTAAAGTACTAAAGATACTACAAAGCCATCGTACTTCACGTCTACTCGCCACAGCTCGTCAGGTGTAACACCGTGTAGATTAACAAGATACTCGTATGATAGTACGAGAACGTACTTTCTAGGTCCACCAAGAACAAACTTGTAGCCACGCTCATCAACAGCAACGTAGTACCCGATCTCTCTTATCTTCCTGATGAGCTTGTCTTCCTCACTTTCCTTCTTAGTC
>JAMOMD010000088.1 GCA_027068725.1 Thermoproteales archaeon
CACTTATGAACTACTTCAAGAATATAAAATTAGCTGTAGCAACAGGTATAGCTATAAAGTTCTTAGACACCTTCATTACAGAAGTTAAGACTCTCAACGTGGTATCTCAAGTACACTTTAGAGAAAAATTCCCTAGGAAGTTGATTAGAATAGTATACGTGCTATCTGCTCAAATGCTAAGGAGATGCTATACAATAACACTTGCACTGCTGAGCAGAGGAATTAGTGGAATTGAAAAAATAAGAGCAAAAGAGCAAAAGCTAACAGTAGTTGATAAGATTATAATAACGTGTGCGCTTTCACTTGCTCTTACTGTAGCTGTACTGAAAATTCTTACAGTACTATTCCTGTATGGTATTCTTTATGTGCCTTCACTAGGATATCTGTATAAATGGGTACTGAATAATCTATAGAATGTACAATATTATCAGTACTATGACGAGAGTTGTTAAGAATGATGTTAATGTATCGAACATAACCCACCTTAATGCTACCTTAAATCCAAATAGTGAAGCTCTATAGGGCAGGAATTGTCTGAAGTACATTATGGGCATTGTTATAAGCTGTCCCGCATATATTGTAAGTAGAACTTGTTTAAGCGTCATTAATCCCTGCGAGTAGAAAGCACCTGCTGTGTATAGTGCTGCAATGAAGTTCATTAATTGAACAACGACAACCGTTATCATGTACTGATTAAATCCAAGTATCTCAAGCACTGGCTTCAGGAACTGTCCTAGGTATTGAAATGCATTTAGAATCGCGAGAACTACAAGAATTGCAGTGACTATTGCTAGTCTTAGAGCTATTCTACGAAATATTTTCCAGGTTCTTCTTAAGGAGCTTAATAATACCATGCGTAGCGATCTGTTATTTCTATCTAGTTTTCTATCTACTTCTGGTCTTGTGCCTACTCTTCTGAGATTTCGAATTCGTTCTGCTAGTCGAAACTTCACATACAGTGAGTGTATCAGTAGTCGAGCAAGTGCTCTAGAGATCGAAAATGTTGCGTAGAGTATTCCTGCAAGTGGACCCAGTACTGATAGAGCAATTGGTACTCCAAACCTCAGAGTATCGCACAGTTGAGTAACTGGCGACGACAGTATTAGTATTGGGAACACATCTTCAGACTTGAGGCTTCTGTCTTCCATAACTTTCAGAAGTGTTGCATAGCCGAGGGATGGTGTTACAAGACACAGACTTATGCATAGTACATACTCTTCAGGTATCTTCACGATGCGGCTTATAGGTGCGAGAGCTCTCGTGAGTTTATCGAAGAGTCCTACCTCCGTTAGTACATTAACTAGAAGAAGCATGAAGAACATTAGAGCAAGAACCTCTGCCATGAACTGCGGTATCTTGAACACTATGTACTGTGTAGGAGAAGTTTGAGACATTGCTCAGGTTCCTATGTGAGGTTTTTTATATAAGAGACTATTCAAACATTACTTGATACTCATGCGTGAAGCAGTGCTGTACAGACCTCTAGGAGATGGACGCGTAGAATGTACAGCATGTGCAAGACGCTGCAAGATACCACCAGGACTACATGGCTTCTGTGGTGTTAGATGGAACATAGGTGGCAAGCTGTACCTGATGGTGTACGGACTTCTATCAGCAATTGCTGTTGATCCCATCGAGAAGAAGCCACTATACCACTTCAATCCGGGATCAATGGTTCTCTCAATATCAACATTTGGATGTAACTGGATGTGCAAGTTCTGTCAAAACTACGATATTAGTCAAAGAAGACTACTCGAAGGTTATCACGTCACACCAGAGATGCTTGTTGAACTTGCCATAACATATGGTGCGCAGGGAATAACATACACGTACAATGAACCGACAATATTCGTCGAATATGCACACGACGCAGGTGTGCTAGCTAGAAAACATGGTCTCTTCAACACCTTTGTCACAAACGGCTACTTCACCGATGAGACTATTGACCTACTATCAAAGTTTCTAGATGCTGCCACAGTCGATCTGAAGGGGAACGGAGATCCAAAATTCTTGAGAAGATTTTCAGGAGTACCTGATCCAGAGCCAATATTTCACGCTCTTCAAGAACTGAAGAGAAAGGGCATATTCATCGAGATAACTGACCTAGTAGTTCCAAGATACGGCGATGATCTTGAGCAAGCAAGAAAGTTGTGTAAGTGGATAGTTGACAATCTTGGGCCTGAGGTACCGGTGCACTTCCTGAGGTTCCACCCTGACTACGAGATACTTGACCTCCCATGGACACCCATAGAGACGTTAGAAAAACATGTCAAGATAGCGAAGGAGGAAGGTCTAAAGTATGTGTACATTGGCAATGTTCCAGGTCATCCATTTGAACATACCTACTGTCCAGAATGTGGAAAAATTGTAATCAAGAGATACGGCTTTGATATACTCGAGGTAAATCTAACAGAAGATAATCGCTGCAAATACTGTGGACATAAGATAAACATTGGTGGGAAGGTGTGGCCAACCTGGAAACTTGAAAACAGGTTTAGATACATACCAATATCGTCGCTCACAAGATACGTCAGGATAGACATAACGAGCTTCGCTAAAGGACAGGGAAAAGTAATTGGAAAAACCTGAAAAGGACCTCCCAAGTTAGTGTCAGCTGAGGGGGATACTCTTCATCTATTCGCCTGGGGCTAATTTTCATCATCCAAAATCTCGCATTTATATTAAACCTTTTTAAAGTTGCCCATACTTGCTCTTCAGTTTCTCCACATGTTGTATAATTTCCTTAACTATTCTCAGTGCCTGCTCAGGATTTAGGGGCGCGCATATAAGATTAGCGAACAGTTTTGCAGCTTCTTCTACAGACTTTTTCTTTAGGTGCTCTGGTATAACAATCTGAGGAAGTATTATAGGAACTGGCGAAGCTTTCTTAATAAATTCCAGAATTATGTTCATCAAATTTTCGTACGTCTCTATGCTAAGTGTTAACAACTTAGCAATAAGTTCTTCTAGGTCTTTCTTAAGCTGCTCAGTGTAGCTACTCATCAATCAGCTATGGAAATAGTGAATAATAAAGTATTGT
>JAMOMD010000089.1 GCA_027068725.1 Thermoproteales archaeon
GCTTATCTTAGTATAGTGTGAGAGTTCTCGTATGGGAACTTGCTCTTGCGCACGGTCTATCTTGTCGTGAGTTTCTGCTCGATGGTTATGCAATGGTAAGATACTTGACTCAACTTTTGAAGAGTACTGGTGCTGAAGTTACGGTTCTAGTCTCACGAGATATTGCTCAAACTATCGATCTGCCAGATGTCAAGATTGTTCCTGTTAGTTCAGGACAGAGCTACACTATGCTTAGAGAACTCTCTTCAATGCACGATGTTGCTTTTCTTATTGCTCCACCACTTGAGCTTATACGTGCGTACAGGTATGTTAGATGTGAAATTGCTGGTCCTTCCTTCAAGATTGTTCACGTACTTGCTCGTAAGGACCTGACCTACAGGATTGCTGAGGCGCTTGATCTTCCTGTGCCTAAGTACGTACTAGTCAAATGTCCTGAAGAGGCAGAGCATGTGATTAATGTTGTAGGCTTGCCGTGTGTTGTAAAGCCTGTAGATAGTGCAGGTTGTCATGGCATCAGAATAGTGTACAATGAGAAAGAACTACATGAAGCAATTCGTGATGTAGTATCTGAAAGTCCTGTAGGTGTGGCTCTAGTGATGGAATATGTGAATGGAGTTGCAGCTAGCTGTAGCCTTGTGATATCAAAAAACGGTAATGTTACTCTAAGTGTAGTAAATTTACAATATATTTGTCGAGAAGATAGGAACTTCGCATTTTGTGGAATATTATCTCCAGCCTCTTCAAATATTACTGAAACTGCAACAATCATTGTAAATAGAATAGTAAGAGAGCTTGGGAATAGTGTTGTAGGTTACCTGAATATTGATTTTGTTGTCTCATCTAATGGCATACCGTACATAATGGAAGTTAATCCACGTATCTCGATGTCTCTTATAAACATATCATATCTATATGATATGAAGGATCTTGCACGTGCTCTCTTGATGCAGGATGTGAAGCCTAGAAGAACTAGTGTTATGGCGATCTCTCTGCTGAGAAAGAGATGTCTAAGAACAGTCTCAGGACTTCGAGTTCTTGATAAGGTATGCATTCCTCATGTTGATGATGAGTACCTGATAGTTGAGACTAGTAGAGAATTCTCGTAATTTCTAGGCCTCGCCTATGTCTTATAAGTCTCCTACCTGACTAGAATAACGTGAGTCTGTTTTGGGAGCGTGTTGAGAAGAGGAGATTCAAGATAAAGGACATTGATCAGCTGAAGTCACTAGACGACGTATTCAACCAGTACACGATTGAGGCACTGTACGAGCTAATGAATAGGGGAGTTATAGGAGACATTCATGGACCTGTAGCTCAGGGAAAGGAAGCAAAGGTGTTCTGGGGCGAGACTCCTGATGGTGAGGACATAGCTATCAAGATATTCTACACGACCACGGCCCAATTCATACGCGGAAGACACAAGTACATCGCGTATGACCACAGGTTCGAGGGCGTCAAGACGTCAAGCAAGTTCAAGCTAATGGAGGTATGGTGCAGAAAAGAGTTCAGAAACCTGAAAGTAGCCTACGAGGCGGGAGTCAGAGTTCCTAGACCAATAGCATTCTACAGGAACATACTAGTCATGGAGTTCATCTCCTATCAGGGACAGAGAGGAGTACCAGCACCTCTCATGAAAGAGTGTCCACCTGACGATCCAGAACAGGCATACTACACACTCCTGAAGTACATTGAGAGAGGCTTCATACTTGGCAAGATCATACACGCAGACCTCAGCGAGTACAATGTAGTCAACACAGGAAAAGAGCTTGTGATAATCGACTGGGGATCAGCAATAAAAGTATCAGGACCTGAAACATACGAATTCCTTCTTAGAGACATTAGAAACATCACGAGATACTTCGAGAAAGAGTTTGAGATAAACGTGTTTGACCCCGACAAAGTATTCAAAGTAATTTTAAGTAGAGCTGAGAGATTTAAGAAAGAATCTAAAGAAAAAGACAAGATCGAGGAACGTGATGGCTTTCTAGTAATATCAGGAAAGACACTCATCGAAGAACTACAAGGAGAGACACCAACAGAGGAGACAGAGACTGTAGAAGCAACAACAGAAGCAGCAGAGGTAGAGGCAGAGGCTGAAGAGGAGGAGGAAGCAGAAATTGTAGAAGAAAGTGAAGAGACCGAAAGTGATAACGAGTAAGATGTTTCTATTGGAAAAAGCTCAGTATTGAGAGTCCCCTATATTCATACTCTTCAACACCCTCTTTCGAAACCTTAAACGTTCTAACATTTGGAAGTAGCACCTTTACACATTTCAAGACCTCCTCATTATCATCAAATACTGCAACAATATTGCAATGTCTAGAAATTTCCTGAATAATCGATAGTTTATAATCTATCTCTTTTCTGTAATCTCCCTCTTTTCTCATGATTAACCTATCGTATTTTATGCCAACCTCAGATAATTGTTGTATAGTCACTTCTCTAAGTCTCTCAGGTCTACCTGTCAGTATTATTATCTGTTCACATTCAAGTTCTTTACATATTTGCTTTATTCTGTCTATGATTTCTCGTGGCATTGGTCTATCAAAAGTCTTGACGACTGCTGGATCTAGAATAAAATTCCAATCTATCTTGTTTCCTTTTTGTCCAAGTTTGAATCTTTTCTCAGAATCTACTAGAGTTCCATCTACGTCAATTATGCAGCATTTATTTGCCATACTTCTTCTCTAGTTCTGTTTTGAACTTCTCATATTCTTCCTTTGGCATTTTCTTGTAGTGTTCTTCAGACGGGAATCTGCCTTCTCTAACTTCCTGTGCGTATTCTTGTACAGCTTTCTTTATGAGTTCTCTAACGTTGACGTACTTTTTCGCAAAGAACGGCTCGATCTCGCTTAGTCCAATTATGTCGTGTAGTACTATTATCTGTCCATCACAGTCTGGCCCTGAGCCTATGCATATTGTTGGTATTTTCACTCTTCTAGTTATCTCAGCAGCAACTTCAGCAGCCGTGAACTCTATCACTATGGAGAAAGCTCCCGCCTCTTCTAGAGCTCTCGCATCCTCTATT
>JAMOMD010000090.1 GCA_027068725.1 Thermoproteales archaeon
CAACAACATCACCTCCAAGAGCCTTAGCTTCCTCGAGACTACGTGCACCTTCGACATTTCTTAGTGCAGGTACTCGGAAAGTATCACCGTACGTGTATATCGTAAAATTATCCTTCATACAAAGTTCAATACATTTCTCAATATAGTAAGAGGGAGTTATACAGACAGGACATCCAGGACCTGCAATAAGTTCTATATCACTTGGTAGGAGACTTCGTATACCATAGTATACGGTAGTCCATTCGTGAGTTCCGCAAAAATTCATTATTCTAATCTTAATATCCCTACCATATTTCTCTCTCAACTTTTCTAAACATTTGAAAGATAGTTCGCGAAGTCTAACTATGAGTTCCCTATTCTCCCTATATACCTCCTCTATTTTCCGTATCCGTTCATAGGAGCTGCTCAGCTCGCTCACCTTCTTAGACCACGCTCAAGTGCCTCATATATCATGTACTTCACTTCTCTTATGGCAGTCTTAACAAGCTCAGGATCGATCTTTCCTAATGGCGTCTCTGTCTCAAATATTCTCTTAGGCAATTCGATACGCTCAGGATCATAGCCTTCTCTTATCTTCACTATCCACTTTTCGAGCCATATTTGTCTTCCGAGAGTCTTAAGATCGTCAGGGGTTACGTTGATCCCTATTGAGCGTAGTGCTCTTGCAACGAGATCTTCTTTGTATATTCCTCTTCCGAAGAGGCAGACTACTAGACTATTCAAGACCTGACGCCAAGATTCCTCCTCAACAATGTACTTAGCAATGTCGTGAGCCGTCACATCGCGCTTGCCCTCTTTTGCAAGCTTCTCATCGTAAGAGTAGCCTGCAGAGTCTAGGTGACTATGCCTGAAGCCGACTGCTAGACTGACCCAGTATGTTGGGCCTGTGTGATATCCAGCTGGCTCGACCTTGTTTACCTGTAGTGCAAAATCTTTTCCACCATACTTCTCTGCAAGTGCATAGACACCTAGTGCCGCAGTTCTGTAGAAGTCGTTTGGCTGATATACTATGTACTTGACCATCTCTACGTATGCCTTCCAGTCACCCCACCTTGGCTCAACTATAGTCTCACTCTTCGTTATGAGACCTCTCTCATACGCCTCAGTTATCCACGCAAGCACAACTCCTGTACTTATGGCATCTAGACCATACTCCTCGACTGCTCTTATGAGCCTAAGCATTCCCTCAGCATCTCCAATGCAGAGATTACTTCCGAGAGCATAGATGAGCTCGTAGTCATAGCAGATAAACGTCGTCTTGTAGAAGTAGGGCTCACCCGTGGGCTCTCTCAGTGCAGCAAGGTGAATACAAGCTACGGGACATCCACTACATGCAAGTCGTCTACCAAGAAGTCGCTCAGCGAGATACTCACCACTAATGTTCTCAGCTTGCTCAAATCTTCCTGACTGGAAGTTCCTCGTAGGCAATGCACCCAACTTGTTTAGCACAAGCACGTTCTGTGGTGTTCCAAGGTCGTGATACTTCCTGAGTGCTGGCGATGTTGTAGCAAGCTCGTAAATCTCCTTATAGACCTTCATGTACTCCCCAAGTAGCCTCTTGTCAAGTGCGTACGCTCTACGTCCAATGATGGTTATTGCCTTAAGCTTCTTCGAGCCAAATACAGCTCCAAGACCCATTCTTCCAAAGTGCCTATACGTATCAACGTTCACGTTAGCATATCTTACAAGCTTCTCTCCTGCAAGACCAATCCTCATTATTGTTCTGAAACCTGATCCTGGTGTAACTTCTCGCAGTACTCTTCCAATGGTCTCTGTCGATTTCATGCCCCAGAGCGCTGAGGCATCGTAGAATCTAACACGTCTATCATCGATCACAAGATGAACAGGTCTATCACTTGCTCCCTTGATCACTATTGCACCATACCCAGCAAATCTTATCGCAGCAGCAGATCTGCCACCTGCATGACTCTCAGCAACATACCCATCTAGAGGCGACTTGAACACTGTCACTGTCTTCGAGGCCATTGGGAAAATGCCTGTAAGAGGACCGACCGCGAATATGATCACATTTTCAGGACTTAGAGGATCAACGTCAGGTCTAACCTCCTCCTTATACAACTGTATTGCAACACCAATTCCTCCAAGCCATCGTTCAAATAGATCCTTCCTATCTTCAACCCACCACTTCTTATGCGTGAGATCTATGTACAGTACCTTGCTGGGCAGCCAGGACAAGCTAATCGCCTAGATAACAAGCTTATCTTAACAAACATTTAAAACCTAGTTGGCTCTGCAGAAAGTACCTACTCGCAGAAGTAGTGCATATTATTTTTACTTACGAATACTACCTCTCTTCTCCATTATCTCTATCTTAGCCATCAACCTACTAAGCTGAGTCTTAACGTTCTCAAGTTCGGCACTTAACGAATCTATAATTTTCTCTACTTCATATATCTTCTCTATGTCCTTCATTAGACTATATATCTGCTGCGCAAGATCTTCTATCTTTGTTTCAAAACTCTTACTAGAGACAGAAGACTCTATAAGAATTCTATAGATTTTATCTATAAGCTCATCGTACGTAGATGCACCTAGAAAATACTTCAATTTCTGAAGTTTCTCCCAAGTATCTCTCCTCAGAGTTACAGAAACGTACCCCTCTCTTGGCACGTTGATTAAGTAAGTACAGTGACTATAACTAGTCTAGTCTCGTTGTTAGAAGCATATACATGAGCCTATACCAGTTCTCTAGATCCTGAACATTGAAAGTCTCCACAAGACTATGACTATACTTGACTGGTATACCTATAGGAACCGTTGGCACATTCATTTCCTGTAGCTCTAGTGCATCTGTTGTGCCACCAGCTGTGCAGACTTGACAAGGTATGCCTTCTCTATCAGCAAGTTCCTTTATCCTGAAGACTAGATCTACTGGAGCAATAAACTCGTTATCAAGAATCCTCAATACAGGTCCAGCCCCAAGCTTCATATCTCCCGTAATGACAGGGTTACAGCACGTCACTGTGTCCAGCACATACACAATGCTTGGTCGAACAACTGCAGTAAGTGCCTTTGCACCACGTAGACCAATCTCCTCCTGTACAGTCCACGCAAAAATGTAGTGAAATCTTCTATGTAGTTCACGTTCTCTAACAATGGTCTTGCACAGCTCTAGCAGAACAGCACAGCCTGCACGATCGTCAACTGCACGTGCGGCCACGCATTTGCCCCCTCCAAGATGTGTTATGTGTTTCTTTAGTACAGCAGGACAGGGTGGCCTAATGCCAAGTTCCTCAGCCTCTTGTCTACTATCAACACCGATGTCTATGTAAAGCTCGTGCCATGGCACAATCTGCACATCACGCTTCAGCTGAATATGAGGTGGCTGTACACTTACAACACCTGAGACAACCCTATCCTTCAGGTATATCTCAACAATCTGATTCTGTAGTACTCTATCATCTATTCCTCCAACCTTTCTGAAACGTAGTTTACCATCATTTTCCACGTACGTCACAACTAGCCCAACCTCATCCATGTGCGCAGTCACTAGAACACGATATTCTCCTTCACCAACCTCAGCGATGACATTGCCCATAGAGTCGACCTTAGGCTCAAGCCCAAGCTTCCTGAGCTCTTGAATAATTAGATCTCTTACAGGATGCTCAAACCCGCTAACTCCCGGCTTAAGCACAAGCTCTCTAAACGTGTCTAAAAGTCCAGACATTGAAGCATAGACAAACGTGAAACCTTATAACATTAGTAGCCAGTGGATGATGAAGGTGCGCAGACGCTGAACAATGATGTCACGACGGAGTACTGACACATCTCCACGTGTCTGGATATTGTTAACAAAGAGGAAGTTTGTCGATATGATACTAGACGGACAGAAACTTATAGAAATTAGATGGGAGGGGACGCAGAACTTGGATAAACTAAAGCCAGGAGACTATGTTCTCCTTATAGCAAAAGTAGCCGATGGGGTTCTTGGAATTGCTAAAATAGTAGACATACTTGTAAAGACATTGAATGAGATAACCGATGAAGAGGCCAAACTTGCAGGTTTTTCATCAAAAGCAGAACTACTGAAAGAACTTCAGAAAATATATCAAATAAAATCACTAGACGAGAAGTATTACCTAATAAAACTAGTTCCTCTACTTGATCTGCGTCTATCTCCTGTAAAATTATCTAGACTAGGCATAGACCTCTCGTATTGGGATATTAAAGGAAAAATTGTAAGTGTCCCACTTAGTGCTATTAAAAAGATACTGAGATACGTAAAATGACGCTCAGAGTACTGCTACTACCATCATTTCACGGAGAATCTGATTTATACCTAAATCTACTGTATATAGCACACTTTTTAGAAAGAGAGGGTCACAAAGTAACAATACTAGACTTGAATAAGTTCTATGATGAAAAAGAAGAGAGGGTCAGAATAAACGAAATGCTTGATCAATTAAGAGAGCATGTAGAGCAATGCGATGTCATAGCAATGTCGTCATACAAAATGTACATACATAATGACAAGCTAATATATGACAAAATTAGAGAGTTCTCTCGAGATAAACCGGTACTAATAGGAGGATGGGGGCCCTCATGCTACCCCGATGTATATGTAAAGTATTTTAAAGGATCAATAGTTCTAAGAGGTGTCCACGGGCAAGCTGTACGTGCATTAATTAACGTGCTTAAAATATTTAATGAACTTAGTGAAATACCTCTAGAATATGTAAAGAATCTGAAGAGTGTATGTTTAGAGCATAATGGCGAGATAGTAATAAATGCACTAGACGACATTATAGGGTCCTCGGAGCTTCCAATTCTTGATTGGAATATAGAGAGGTTTGGGCTTGATTTCAGAGATTATATTGCTGAAGATGGTACCATAATAATACCAGTCCTTGGAGCGGTAGCTTCTTGTCCAAAATATTACAAAAATCCCTGCATATACTGTAGTATTGGTAAGCAAATAAGATCCTACATAAATGAGTACGGAGAGGAATACTTTTGGAAATCTGTAGTTCCAAGACTTATATATTTTGATAATGATAGGATATTAAAAGATGCTGAGAATGCTATTAGACAAGTTAGCTCTATAGAGGATGTCAGTAGGATTGTTCTAACTCTTGTAGATGATTGTACTATACCTACAAATCTTTTCAAATTTATTAGAGGTCTTGTAGATAGAGGTTTGATAGACCGTATTGCAAGTATAAAGTTTCAAACAAGACCTGAGTATATTAGGAACATATTAAGGTTTGTGCGAGAGATTGATCCAAGAATTGAGGAGAAGCTTGTTATTGATGTAGGTGTAGAATTTTTCAGTAATCGTGACTTGGCGTTTGCTAGAAGAGGTTACAGTACCGATGCTGCTAATGAGTGTCTTGAGATGTTGTATAGATCAAAGGCAAGATGGACAATGTATGTTATCCTTACTACTCCTGTATCTACATCAGAAGATTTTGCTATAAACATGGAGAATGTTCTTAGATGGATTGATAAGACTTATCTTATCAGGAGCAATCCCTATATCTTTGAGGAGGGTACTTTTGTTCCCGAGATTATTGGTTCTGATAACATTAAGTATGTTGTGATAGATTCTGTAGAGATACCTGTTCGTCCCAGGTTCGTTGTTAGTTGTGAAGAGATTAAGAGAATTCTTGAGCTTGTTGATTATTATGCAGATATTCTTAGCGAGACTAAGGTAAATATTGTTAGAAGCCTCAGAGATTACCTGGAGAAGAATAGTACTCTTAGCGAGTCTGCTATGAGGCTCTCTCTAGTTCTTCATAATGTAGAAGATTTGCTCAGTAGTCTATCTATGCTTAAGGAGGCGTTATTAGAGGATCTCGAAGTTAGGTGTAGTTGTGATGAAAGCGTCCCGTTACTGATAGATGAAGAGGACAACCGGTACTGATCCTACCTAAGGCTTTACTGCAGACTGTAGGAAGATTACATTGTAACGATCTTTTCGTTTGAAAACTGCAAGAGTGAATATGTGCATAGTTGTGCCAGTCTGAGGATGTCTAGCTTCAATCCTTATGTATCGAGCAAAGTCTAGATCACGCACCGGCTCGCCATCGAGAGATACTAGACAAAGATCATATATCTGAAAGCCAAGTTCCCTAAACACGTTCTCAACACACTTCAGAACTTCATCCTTTGAGAGCTCAGAACAGCGTCCCTTAGAGAATTCCTGAAAAACCTCTCCATGCAATTGCGATATCGTTGTCTCGCTGCTGGACATATCCACGACCATGCGCAGATCATTAAGTCTTTAAGTGTACCGCAGGTACCTCACATCAGGAGCACATACGTACCGTACAGTCTCAGCAAAAGTCTGCACATAGTTCAGACATGCACAACCCTAGTCACCTCGGATAACTTAAGAGCTCAGAAAGTTCTCGCAAAATACATGACGCAAAGATAGTGTTCCACATCTTTTGAGGGGGTCCCCACTCGAAAGGTCTCACCTTTTGAGGGTCCTCGTATTTCGGCAAGTCCTCCTCAAAAGATATAAATGTCGACATCCCAATTACAGATCTGTGGAATTTCTGAAAGAGATACCTGTAGAAATTATTCTAAAGTATGTTGAGTCACTATGTAGAAATAATCCGAAATACATGTACGAGATAATTGGTATGTATGTGGCAGAGAAGGAGCTTGGCATAAAAGTCGAGAAATGCGATGAGTCAATAGCAGATCTATGCAGTGAACATGTTCTTATAGATATTGAGCATGTACCTAATATTGATGATAACACAATAATTTATGAAATAATTTCGAACGATAGGCTACTTAGGCGTATTGCAAAGTACATGTTTTTCTCTAATGTAATGAAGAAAGTAGTGTACTTCATATTTGTGAAGTCTGTTAGTGAGTACAAGATATTTACGTTGTATAGATTGTTAAGGCTTATAGATGAGAGGTATCCACACATATATAGACAGGTGATAGACTACGTGCAGGAGTATAGCAACAAGCTTATATCTACCAATAGCAGCGATCTCGAGCTAATTGTTGTTGAACTTTATAGAAAAGGGTATTCGAAATATGCTATTGCTAGAAGACTTGGCATAAGTATCTACAGAGTAATGAAGATCTTGGTGAAGCATGGTTTAGAGAAGATTTCGGAAAATGTTTGTCCGAGATGTTTTAGAAAACTTGTTGATCTTGGCGATGTATTGTATTGTCCTAATTGTGGGTTTAGGAAATCGAAGTCCTTGTCTTCCTGAGGTTTTCTCAGCACCTTACCCTCTCTTCATCGTGTCAGGGAGAGGAGGTCTCATCATCGATATCTGAGTCTTACCTGAGCTTTATGGCATGGCACTATTCTATGCTAGGTTCTAGACTGTGTTTGTTGAGTATGTTTGCTGTAGCTTATGTAAGAGTGTCGACAGAAGAGCAAGATCTCGATACTCAGATTAGGACAATATCAGAGTGGGCTCAGAAGAACAATATTAGGATAGTCAGATGGTACTCTGACCACGGTGTATCTGGAGTCGTTCCGCTTCAGGAGAGGCCGGGTTTTAGAAAACTTGAGAGTGAACTTCCAACACTTGACCCTAGACCATCCATACTGCTAGTATACGATATCACAAGAATTGCACGTTCATTAAGAGAGTTCATTCTTGCGTGGGACCATATTGAGAATAAGCTTGGTCTTGCGTTAATACCTGTGAAAGATATTCACATATTCAAGGTACCACTCGAGTATAGAAACATGTTAAGAGTACTACTCGCAACCTTCTCAGAAATTGAGAGAGAGTTTATAAGAAGGAGAACTAGAGATGCTATGAAGAGGCTACGTCAGGAGGGTAAGATAACTAACATTGTCCTAGAACTATTGAGAGCAAACAGGCAACTACTTGATAAGGTGTGTGAAGAGTATGATGCAGGTACTCCAAAATATAGAATAGCTAAGAAGTACGGTCTCTCTATATATGCCGTTGAGAGAATTTTGAGAGAATACTGCATGAAGTTTGTACCTCTGTCATGTCCAAGATGTCAACATCTGATGAATATTGAGAGAAGAGAAGTTGTACTTGAAGGTGATAAGGTTCTTGTTAGAGTTGTGTACTACTGCAAGAACTGTGGTCATGTTCAGGAAGTTGTGCATTCCTGAACTATTTCACAACATAGTTTTCCTTTATTTCACACGTAGGTTATAAAATGTTAGAGCTCGAGGGCAACAGCGTGGAACTTAATGTTAAGATATTGCAGGACACCAAGGAGATAGTAGTAGAGCTGCTTGACGAGAACTACGATCTGAAGATATTTCAAGATCCAGAACTGGCAGTGAGCTACATTAAGCAACTACTCATTAAGGCACTTGACGGCAAGGAGCAGCACCTTGCCTGTCAGGAAGAGCCTAGAAAGGACTGTATAGTAAGAACATGGTACATAAGGTATCCACTAGAGAGAATTCTGAACTTGCTGAAGTATGCAGCAAGCACAAACTGCACAGATGCTAGAAAGGTCCTAGAAGACTACTTCACAATTGCAGGATTAAGCAAGTCTAATGTACGAGTAATATATCCAACATTATCAGCACTACAACTTCAGGTAGGTAACAGACTTACAAATGAAGCAATACAAATAGGAAAACTACTAGCTGAGAATAAGCTTGACAAAGCAGCAGATCTACTATTTCAACAAGCTCTCAAGAACTGTGTACTAAAGGAGATAATTGAATCAATATTATCAACAGATACAAATGCTTTCTCAGAATATGTCAAGAAGGTCTTAGAGAAGAAGTCTAACAATGTTAGAAGAGACGAGCTAGTGTATACTGTAGAGCTATTGAGATTTCTCTATAGGAATAGTCCAAAGTGCAGATGTTACATAATTAAGAACATATTTACACAATACCTGTACAACAAGCAGAAGATATATGTGAACAATGTTCCGCAGGAATGCTTGCTTGATATTATTGAACTATTGCTAAGATATATTAAGGAAAACAAACCGTATATTCTTCAGAACATTCTCGATCCTGTAAATGCGAGAATAGACAGAATAGAACTAATTAAGAAGGGGGACACTATGATTGTTGTTGATAAGCATGCTGATGCATGCATGCAGGTTGTGCCTAAGCTAATGATTACGAGAGATGTACTTTATGCATCGTCTTTGAGACAGGAGTTAGATAAAATGAGGAAAGATTTAGCACAGAAGAGAACTGGAAAACTGACGTACATAATAGCTGTGCTTATACTAGTGAACGACGTACATACAAAAGCCAAGCTTTACCTAGAGCATCTTCTACGCGATCAGGTTATATCAACAAAAATAATAGACCTACCCTAGCTCTCTCTTGGTGTCTTTCTCGAGAGCTGTGCAGAGAAGTAGTGTGCTATCAGGAATTAACGAGTTAACACACGTGAGAATTCCTAAGCATGTTGCAATAACGTTTCCAAGATTCTTCAAGTCATTAATAAATTATTGCAAAATCAGAAGATTATCAACAGCAGAAAAGGCAGCAATAGTGACAGATCTCATCAATAGAATATACTCAATTGCTGAGTACCTGTTCTCTAAGAACGTTCGTGAGGTTACAGTAGACTTCTTACCTAAGTCTGTCATAAACGCACTAAACATCGACACTGCGTACGTAGAGGATCTAATATTGAAAACATTGTATAAGCGAAACGTGGACTTTCGTATAATAGTATATGATGATATGTCAGGAATAACAGTAATAAAGATCGTGCCCTCAGATCCTGATGCTAAACTGCTGAACATTATAGTAAACTACGATTATGTGACTGAGCTCAAGCTTGCTCTCATGAAGTTTCTAGTAGATTCAGATATCGAAAATGTTAGTGAGGTCACACTAGATTGCTTGTACGATCTTGTGAATAAGCTTAAGACTGTTCTTCCAGTTAAGTCTGATCCTGATTTGTTAATAGTTTTTGGGGATTATGAGTTTCCTAATTTTATACCACTGAACTTGTCGTACACGGAGCTTGTGTTTATTAATAAAGATCTTCCTGCGGTGTCTGCAAAAGATTTAGACTATGCTCTTCAAGAATATTCGAGAAGGAGTCGTAGGTTTGGGAGATAATTTTTAATATTTCCTCAAGACTGTGAGTGCAGAAACATGTCAAGTGCCAGACCTCTTGGCACATATGTAGTTGTTCTAGTTACAGTATCGTCCAAGGATGAGGGATTGAAAATTGCAAGAGAGCTAGTACAGCGTAGGCTTGTTGCTTGTGTGAACATTATTGACGGAGTTCATAGTGTGTTCTTCTGGGAGGGAAAGGTGGATGAAGCTAAGGAGGCACTTCTCGTAATTAAGACTAGGCTTGACAAGTTGAATGACGTCATAGCTTGTGTAAAGAGTCTACACTCTTATCAGGTTCCCGAGATAATTGCTCTGCCCATCGTGTATGGTCTGGAGAGTTACCTAAAGTGGATAGATGAGACACTGAGTGCTGGAGCAGGTACTTCTTAAGTACGAGAGAGCTGCCTAATAGTGACGTGGCACGTGCCTTCCTGATAATACTAGACGGCGGAGCAGATCGTCCTGTAAAGGAGCTCTACTTCAGGACTCCCCTAGAAGTTGCAAGAAAACCAATGATTGACAGACTTGCCTGTGAGGGAGCATGTGCAATAATGTACCCAATACGTCCTGGAGTACGCCCTGGATCAGATACTGCACACCTGGCAATATTTGGCTACGATCCACATGTCTACTATAAGGGTCGTGGACCCTTCGAAGCTGCTGGTCTTGGACTCGACATTAAGCCAGGAGATGTTGCTCTTAGAACAAACCTTGGAACAGTTGATGATAAGGGAATTGTAGTTGATAGAAGAGCAGGACGCTACTTCTCTCCTGACGAAATTAAGGAAATCGAGAATATAATGAGGGAAGTTTGTGAACAGGTAAGCAAGGAATTTGGAGTCGAGATAGTTTACAAGCATGGAACAGAGCACAGAGGTGCGCTACTACTACGTGGTGAGAAAATATCGCACGAGGTCTCTAGTAATGATCCTCACAAGGTTGGTCTTCCTGTAAAGAAGATTGAGCCTCTCGTCAAGAAACCTGAAGCTGAGAGAACTGCAGAGATACTGAACAGATTTGTTGAGCTCGCCTCTGAGAAATTGAGGAAGGCAGAGTTTAATGAAAGAAGAAAGCGTGAAGGAAAACCTCCAGCAAACATAATCCTGCTCAGAGGAGCTGGCGTTCTGCCTGAGGTCGAGCCTATTTATGAGAAGTTCAAGATCAGGGCAGCAATGGTTGCTGGAATAGCTCTAATTAAAGGAATTGGAAAAGTCCTGAAATTTGACGTCGTGGACGTTCCAAATTACAGAGGCTCTAGAGACGACGACTTCGACGCGGCATTCTCAACAGCGGTACAGCTTCTAGCAAATTATGACCTAGTATTTCTCCACGTTAAGCCAACAGACGCCTACGGACACGATGGCGATCCTCACGGCAAGATAAACATAATTGAACGTGTTGATCGTGCACTAGCCAAAGTCTTCGACAAGATTGGAGACGACGTGTACATAATGATAACGTGTGACCATGCAACACCAGTAAAGGTACGCGATCACACGGGAGATCCTGTGCCACTGCTATTATGGGGTCCTGATGTGCAGACAGACGAGTGCATGAAGTTTGGAGAAAGACCCTGTGCAAAAGGTGTGCTAGGCACAGTTCTCGGCATGGACATCATGTACATACTGTGCAACTACATGGGCAAACTAGAAAAGTTCGGAGAGTAACCATTAAGCAAAGTGATGAACCCGAAGTTAGCTGAAAAATGAAGAGAAAGCCGAGTGCTGAATACTGTTAAAATCTTGATGCACCTCTCGAGATTTATAAACAGAAATAGAAAACGGAAAAAATAAAAGAAGTAATTTTACGATTATTTGTGCTTCTGTTTCCAGCTAAGCCATTTTAGCCATTCAAGATCTGGGTATTCGTTATGAACAATAATTAATGCTGCATGTATTGTACTTGCTAGTAACTGTAATGCCTCCAGAAGAATATCAAGTTTTTCAACAGTATCAAAGCTAGTACCGTGCTCAACAATTAACTTCAGAAGTGCCTCAGCAAGTTTTCCTGAAAAGATCTCAGTAATAAGCATGAAGTGTGGTTTATTTACTAGTGTCTCAAAAGTTAGTTTACCACTTTTCTCAAGTATTACCAGTACCCTTTCAATATTGTTGTCAACCTCAACGTTATCCAATATCTGAGAGGGCAAAGTAACAACACATTTACGGTAATCAATACGTGGTACGAGATTCACCATAAGGAACTTGCTATCCATCTTCAAGTATAGTTTCGGAATCTCATCTATGATAAGAAGTGCCTTTAGATTTTCTGGTAAATCACGTACAGCTTCCTGTTTTCCCTTTTCCAAAATTTCGCTTCTATAAAAATCATGTAGGCACCCTGCTAAGTCCCTACCAAATACTTGAAGCTTATTAACAACATATTGCAATTCATCTAAGGCTGTACATAGACGTCCGGAATTTGCACACATCACCATATAGTTGATAGACATCTTTTCAATAATACCCTATAACGTGTATACTAGGGCTGTATTGTGTCGAGACTAATACAAATTAATAAGGCAAATCAAGGGTAAAAATCTGAGGAAAACGCAATCGTAAAGAATATTAATAAGGACGAACAAGAAAATGATAACGTTCTATGGACAGTACATGAAACGTCAGGCTTCACAGAATTCCCGTAGTTAAATATATGCTATACACAATTCTCGTAACACAATTACTTCCGTTTACTCCTCATGCTAGACGTGATGCAACACAGAGTACATGGATAACCTATACGCAAACTACGCTTCCAGTTCTCCTAGTCGTTATGGATAGTGATTCTTTAACCCTATTGTGATATTGAGGGGCTTTGGTTATAGTAGGTTAATAATATACGAAAAAGAAATAGAAACACAACCAATTTTAAATGAGCTCAAATTCGACAGGTTGCATTACACAATTAGAATAGCTATGCCTCAAGTTTTATTTATTCAGTTTATAGTAGTAATACAGGGTGTATACTATTGGTGTGACCGTAGTCAATATCTCTACGGTTATATCTATGCACTTCTTTAACTCAATTCCCTCATGTTCATTTCGTATGATCTTTGGCAATACTATCTCAACGTACAGGTCTAACTTTGTTAGATCACCTGCCCATTTAGCTATATTCGACATTACATATGGATTAACTTCTGGTAAGGCATCCGTTAATGTTTTCAGTTCTTCTATGTACTTTACTACTGTTAGAGCTATTACTATGTGTTTTTTATACCTGCTGATCTTATTTGTAGGTCTCATGTTTGTAATAATGGTAGAGGGCTTTTTATTTTTGCATTGTAGTCAGGATGTAAAGGAAGTTAAGTTCTCCTAATGTGGAGAAAAATTCGCTATTTTGTCCGGCTCATTATGTATACCACTCTCCCTATTAGCATCAGGGGCGCTGCTATTGCGTACAGATGTAGGCTGTAGATTAATCCAAGCCAATACACCTACTAATACTTCATTTAAATCATTACATCTTTAGCTGTTCAATTTCCTCAGTGTCTTGCATTCTAGATCTTTCAGAATTAAACATACTCATGAGTTCGTGATTTTGAGAAGCGAGTAATTTTGCTATCATTCTGAAGACAAATACTACATATTCCAGTGACTAAAAATGTGCATTTACGACTTTCAAAATTTTACTAAAGACATCAGCTGTAATACCACTCTTCATCCCCTTTTTCTAGGTCAGAGGTCGGGGTAGTCATCACTCGTTTTCTTATTGTTGTGCGTTAGGTATTTAAGTAACGTAGGTTTCTCTTATCCTGATGTGATATCAGGATGTGGATGATGCG
>JAMOMD010000091.1 GCA_027068725.1 Thermoproteales archaeon
ATAGTGAAGACGCTCGGTTCTGACAAGGTGTTTGTTGCAGTTGATGTTAAGGGTGGAAAGTTGGCTATTCAGGGATGGGAAGAAGTTACTGTTGTTAATGTTGTCGAGTATTTACGAAGACTAGACGTTGTCAATATTATTCATACATGTGTTGATGTTGAGGGAACATTACAAGGACCGAGACCCTACATGGATCTTATTAATAGTCTTAGAAGAAATCTTGGTATAAAGTACCTGTTCTATGCAGGAGGCGTGAGAGATAAGTCAGATGTCGAGTACTTAGAGAAGCTGGGTTTCAATGGTGTTATAATAGGGATGGCAATGTACATGAGAGGACTTGAGCACTTTCTACAATAATCATGAGAGTAGGCGAAATCTACAGAAGAACCCGCGAGACCGAGATTTACGTTAGAATAAACATTGACGAGACTGGAGAAGTTCAGGTAAATACACCGTACAGATTTCTCAATCACCTTGTCGAGACTCTACTCTTCTATGCTGGATTTAGTGGAGTTGTTGAGGCTCGTGAGCTTAAGCCTGTTGATGATCATCATGTAGTTGAGGATGTTGCCATATGTATTGGTCAGGCAGTATCTAAAGCACTTGGTGATCGTGGAAACATTGCTAGATACGGCTGGGCAATTGTACCAATGGATGATGCTTGTGCCTTAGCTGCAGTTGATCTAGGCGGCAGAGTGTACGTCTACACGAACTATAGTTATAGAAGAGAAAAGATTGGAGATGTTGCAACCGAAAATATACTACATTTCTACGTATCGTTAGCTCAGCATCTTCAAGCAACAATTCATGTTCACGTACTTGCGGGGCTAAACGAGCATCATATTGCTGAGGCTTCATTTAAGGCACTTGGGATGGCACTTGGTCAAGCAGTAAAGCCATGCGAGAGAGTCTTAAGCACAAAGGGAGAGATCAGAAAGTAGGGAACAACAGGAATGGGTAAGGTAGTTGAGAAATTTCGAACAATACAGGACGTACTGAACGAGATAATATCAATATTGGACAAGTACGATCCTGAAAGAAAATTCAAGTTCCCAAATGAGGAGATAAAAAGAAAGTTTGAAGAACTTAGAGAAAAACTTCGTGACTACATAGTTGATATAGTATGCGGAAACGAGCTCAATGAAGCATATAAATGGCGTGAGATATTGTTAAAAACTTGTGAGGAAGTTAAGAAAATTCTTGGACTTTTCGATATTGTATTTTCTAAAGAGCTTTCAAGTTTTCTAGAGGACCCTAGAAGACATCTTAAGAAGAAAATATTCCTATACCTGCACGATCTTCTGAGAGGTAAGGTTAGTCTAGAGAAGTTCTCTCTTACTGCACATGCTGCAATCACAACATCACTCAAAACAAACATGAGGACAATATATCAGGATTGGGTATTTCTATCAATTCTCAGATTACTAGCTGACCGCGGCTTCTCGATCACATATCCAGAACTTGGTGTACTATCTCTTGAGCGTCATAGTAAGCAGAAGCTTGGCTATATTCCACCAAATGCAATTCTCACAGATCAGGAAGGTAGAGCACTCAGCTTCTTCATTGAAGCACCACGACCAATAACGTGGGAAGATACTCATGATCTAGAGAAAATATGGAAACTATACACAGCACTTAGACCTGACATGTTAATCTACGGAGGCTCAGTGTATAACATAGTAAAACTTGATAGTGATCCACCAATCCTGAGACCAAACGTCATTATTGAATGTAAGGAGCTTGCTGACTGGTACCTCAGAATTAGATACATGAGAGGCCCTCTCGCAAAGCCTCTCACAGCAGAAGAGTGGAGAAGTAAATGGCTTACAGGTCTCAGAGTTGGATTAGCTGAAGCACTAGGCATAGAAGTAAAAGAGCTTGATAAGATGATAGAAACTAAAAAGACTATTAAGCTAAAAGACGAGCAAATAGTAATACTATACAAGTCAATCTATAAGCCAGACAAGATGTTTGTAATATCTAGAGCACCAACACCAAGTGATGTTAAGAGAAGACTAGAAGAATTTGGAATTGAGGTAATTGATAACGTCGGTTTTGACTATAGGAAACTTAGTAGTGTAGCAGAATATCTTGAGAACATTGCTGCAAAGACAACTGTTGGAAAAAGGTACGATACTGAGGATCTTATTAGAAGATTAGAAGTTACAATATCTTCAAGATTAGGAAAGGAAGTCGATAGAGAGATTATTGTAAGAGCTCTGAATATTCTTGTGATAGAGAACTTAGAAAGGTTATGTAAAATAGTTGAGGAGTTAGTTAAGAATAGAGAATAGTTAGGATTAGCTTACTTCTTTCCGTACTGCTCAATTAGCTTGTCAATCTCCTGACTCATCTGGTTGTAGAACTCCTTGAGCTTGTCAATCTCCTTCTCTGTGACCTCCATTCTTAGTCTTGGCAGTCTTCTGGCAGTCTCCATCTCTCTCAGCGCCTGTGCTGGTACTCCTCTCTTGATTGCTTCTAGTCCCTTCTTCCAGTAGACGTCGATGATTATCTTCATGATCCAGTATGTCTTTGGTGGTGGTGATCTGCAGTCAATTGGGTGGAATGCGTCCTGCTTCAGGAAGCCCTCTCTAATCATGTATGCTGTGTTCAGTATGTGTCTCTCGTACTCGCTCAGTGCCTCTGTACCTAGGATTCTGACGATCTCCATTAGCTCTGCCTCCTTGACTAGCAGCTCCATCATTGTGTCTCTGAGCTGTCTCCAGTCAGGTCCAATGTTCTTGTGCCACCACTCCTGTACTGTGTCAATGTACTTGGAGAATGCTTGCAGCCAGTCGAATGCTGGGTAGTGTCTCTGTGCTGCAATTCTTGCTGATAGTGGCCAGAAGCAGGATACGAATCTGATCGTGTTGCTTGTGACTGGCTCTGTGAAGTCTCCTCCTGGTGGTGATACTGATGCTGCAATTGTTACGGATCCGATTCTGCCCTCCTTTCCTAGCAGGACACATCTTCCTGCTCTCTCGTAGAACTCT
>JAMOMD010000092.1 GCA_027068725.1 Thermoproteales archaeon
TCTTATCTTGTGAGCTCTCAGAAGTGCCTCAATTATTAGATCTCTATCTAGTCCAAGCTCCTGTGCTGTAGTTGGTATACCTAGACTTGCCATTCTCTGCCTAATTTTCCTCCAGTTAAGTCCATGAAGATACGCCATCATTATTGTTCCAAGCGCTACCTGCTCACCATGGAGACCACCCTTCTCTCCACGTTCCCTAAGTATGACATCTAGTGCATGACAAAACATGTGTTCTGAGCCACTGCATGGTCGTGAAGAGCCAGCAATAGCCATGGCAACTCCGCACCCTATGAGAGCCTTGACAACTAGCCTAACGCACTCCTGATCATGTACCTTCAGCTTGTCAATATTCTTGTTAATGATCTCGTAGCTCGAGAGTGATAGACGAGCAGCAAACTCACTGAACTCCTCTCCCTTCAACTTATGCGCCAGTTCCCAGTCCTTGACTGCTATTATCTTTCCCATTATCTCTCCAATACCTGAGAGAAGGAAACGACGAGGAGCTTGTTGCACAATCTCGGTGTCCGCAATTATGGCATAGGGCACCTTGTATACCTTCCCAACTCCAAGACGATCTCGAAGATCTAGCTGAAGAACATAGGACACGTAGGGAGACGATATGCCATCGTGACTTGCCGTAGTTGGGACAGATATCACAGGTCTATCAGTAAGATAGGCAACAGTTTTTGCAACATCTATGACTTTTCCACCTCCAACACCAACAACGACGGATATGTTAGTCTTGGAGTATTTTGCTAGAATGTTTTCTATTTCTGTAACATCGCCCTGGTACACTATCTCTAGCTCAACATTAAGGTCAGGCGATGATTGTAGAACCTTCTCTGCATAGTGCTTACTATGTACCTTTCCTGTCAGGACAAGGATCTTTCCTCTTGAGTTGAACTTCTTAAGAATATGTGGAAGTCTTGAGAGAGCTCCTGGTCCAAAAAGGACTTTGCTAGGAATTTCAAATATTTCAAGACCTTTAGACACGCTACATCACGTAGAGGTTAGGCACTTCTTAAGCTCTTCAACGATCATCTTCTTCATAGTCACGTAGTTTCCATCTTTTACAGCAGGTGCATTAACGAAGGATACGCCATTCTGCTCAAGTAGCTGTATTAGATCAGTCGTTGGGTATACTGTAGCTTTCCTGCCTCTGAGAAGTCCCAGCTTTGCTAAATATGCAGGGACTGCCAGCGGAGCAACAATTGTCCTATTGCTTGCTGCAGCTGCCTTCACGATAGTCTCCAGTGCCTGCATGTTTATCTGAGTCTCAAGCTTTCTCGATGGGAACTTCTTCTCAGTGACTATGTAGTACATTCTGTAACCTCCGACAATCGCCACGAGATCATAGTCTTGCACAAGCTTGTCAAGCTCGTACTTGTCTGCTTCTGTGAAAAGATCGTACCTGTAGTTTATGTTTGCGTCAGGTACAACTATCGCAGAGTCAACATCAAAACCGGACTCTCGCAGCGCCTGAATAGTCATTGGGTACTCTCCCTTCCAGGACAGATCTAGCACAACGACTAGACCCTTAGCCATGGCCTCAGCCGTGCATCAGACCTCCTAATATATAAGCTTTCTCGCCGACACCATACGAGTGTCGTACCTGTACATTCTAATCCTAGACGAGTCCTCGGACAAGACACCCACAATACATCACGCAACTTACAGAGGACTAACAAAGAAAATTAATGACCCCCTAGAACTAACGCTCAAACAGCTCGAAGATATATCACACATACTAGTACTCACAATCAATAGAAAAAACTTAAACACAATAAGAGAAGTACGCGAATACTTACTAAATCGCGTAAATGATGAAAATGTTAGAAAACTAATTCAAGAATTATGGATATTTACTGAGAGCATACAGTGCACAAATTTGCACTGCTGCACTATTAGGACGTTATCAAAAATTTACAGACATTTGCAAAAGTATGAAAATGTTAGAAAACTTATTGTCGATCTATGCCATATATCAGACACCTTTACGCTAACAGGTATCATACACGCATTTGAGATAATCAGTAACATAACAAATGTCGAAACCACTTTACTACTATTAGAATATCATAAGCAGGAGGGACATGCCTCAATTAGAGAATTGAACCTCAGCAAAAGTGACATAGATCCACTCAGAAAGAGTGCTCATCTAATAGACGTAGTACTTAGTTGCGAAGAGTTATCGGCAAGTGATCTACACAGCATATCACTTCTTAAGGGCAGATTTAATGAACTTGAAACGTATGTCAGATCAGGTGCTATTGAGCATGTTGCTAGAGTGTTAAAAGATCTTAAGTCACAGATAGAGTTGACTCTTAATAGGTTGAGAGATTATGATGTTAAGACTATTATTGAAATGCTCCCAATACTTTCGTACTTGCCTAGTGAGGAATCTTTTATTAATAAAATTAGGAGTGTTATAGAGTTCTTGCTTGCTTTAAAGATGTATGATAGGGCACTAAAGTATCTGTTACTTAAGATATTCTTAATAACTCTTAGTCACTGTTGTTATTTTGGTATTATTGATAGAAGCTTCTGTAAATTTGGAAATGTTGAACAGTTACTGAGGGAGGTCATGATAGAGTTTCTGAGGCGACTAGATATTGATGTTGTTAATAGGGCACTGCATTATGTTAGTACTTTTGACTTTCTTTTTATTAGAAAACCCTTCTGCAGGTCCTTATGTACAGAAGAGCTTGAGAAAGCAGGAGAGGTCATGTGTGAGGGTGTGTTTAGTGAGGAAGAGCTGAGGAACGTTATTGTAGAGCTGGTTAGCCTTGTTGAGAGGCTTTCCTATTACGAGCTTTGTGATGTTCTTAAGGATATTATTGAGAGGAGAGGCGTCGGCACTCCCTAGTGGTGGGGCCGCCGGGATTTGAACCCGGGCTCACGGGCGCCCCAGGCCCGCATCCTAGCCAGGCTAGACTACGGCCCCGCGTGGGTTTCTTAGCTTAGCGCTTGTTCTAGGGCTTAATAAG
>JAMOMD010000093.1 GCA_027068725.1 Thermoproteales archaeon
GAATAGCTACACGACACCTCTCGGCTAGTTCATCGATAGTTATCTCCTTCTTGCCTTCAAGTAACGTCCTAAGTACTGTACCAAGTACCATAACTGATCTGTAAGTCATAGTATTCCTACACTTACGGAAAGTATAGTGTGAAAACAGTAAGTTATGGAATGTTGATACGGAGAAAGAAGAAAGGTGTAGGATTAGTGTTGTCTAAATGTGTTAATTTTAGTTCAGGTTTTACGGGTTTGATTTTGATTGTTTTGAGGCTTACTTCTTGAGCTTTGGAACCTCGGGTACTCCGAGCTTCTCTGGCTCGTGGCTTAGCACTGGCTCCTTGAGCTTTGCTGGGTCTGGCTCTGGGTACTCCTGTGGTGCCTTAATTGAGCCCCATGGTGTTGTTCTGATTACCATCTTGAATCTCAGTACCTTACCTGATCTGTAGATGACTGTCCACATGATGGAGTCTGTTCCTCTCATTGGGATTAGTCTGCCTCCGAGTGGTGCTACGTCACTGTATGCTCTAATCTCGATTGCTCCCTGTGGACACATCTTTGCACAGGAGAAGCACTCCCAGCACATGTCTGGCTCAATGTTGTATGACTTTCCTGTTGTCTTGTCAAGGTGCATTAGGTCGTTTGGACAGATGTAGTTGCATGCAGGTACTGCAAGTGCCTTACAACCGTCACACTTCTCTGGGTTGACTACAGGGGGCATTGTGTGTCATGAAATGGCCATTCTTTTAAGCTTCTCCCACGGAGACTGTTTGGCAGATGGTGGTAATGCATTAAAGAATAAGTGGGCACACATGGTACGAGCATGACATACCCAACAGGTGTAGAGAAGGTTGAGTGTGACATTCTAATAATCGGCGGTGGAATGTCAGGATGTGGAGCAGCATACGAGGCAAAGTACTGGGGTAGAAAGCTCAAGATCGTTCTAGTAGAGAAGGCAGCAATCGAGAGAAGCGGAGCAGTAGCAGCAGGACTATCAGCAATTAACCTATACCTCGGAATGAGATGGGGTGAGAACACACCAGAGGACTACGTCAGATACGTAAGAAATGACCTAATGGGCATTGTCAGAGAGGACCTGATCTATGACGTAGCAAGACACGTAGACTCAACAGTACACCTATTCGAGGAGTGGGGTCTACCAATCTACAAGGATCCAAAGACAGGCAGATACCTAAGAGAGGGCAGATGGCAGATCCTAATTAGCGGAGAGTCATACAAGCCAATCGTAGCAGAGGCAGCAAAGAAGGCAGCAGACGCAATTTACGAGAGAGTCTTCATAACACACCTACTGCCAGACAAGAACAATCCAAGAAGAGTAGCAGGAGCAATCGGATTTGGAGTAAGAGATGGCAAGCTCTACATCTTCCTAGCAAAGGCAGTCATCATGGCAGCAGGAGGAGCAGTACACATCTTCAGACCAAGATCACACGGCGAGGGCATGGGCAGAACATGGTATCCACCATGGGACAGCGGCAGCGCCTACGCAATGATGATCATGATGGGCGCAGAGATGACACAGATGGAGAACAGATTCGTACCAATGAGATTCAAGGACGCATACGGACCAGTAGGAGCATACTTCCTATTCCTGAAGTGCAAGGCAACAAACGCACTAGGTGAGGACTACTTCGCAAAAGGCGTCGAGAAGCTCAAGCAGATGAAGGACAAGTTCGGACCATACGTAGAGGCAACACCACTGCCAACATGTCTGAGAAACCACATCATGCTAGAGGAGCTAAGAGAGGGCAAGGGTCCAATCTACATGAGACACGACCTAGCAATTAAGGAGGTACAGGATCCAAAGGAGAGAGCAGCAAAGGAGAGATGGTGTTGGGAGGACTTCCTAGACATGACACCATCACAGGCACTGCTATGGGCATGCCTGAACCTAGACCCAGCAGAGAAGCCATCCGAGCTAATGGTAGCTGAGCCATACATCATGGGCTCACACGCAGGATGTGCAGGAGCATGGGTAAGCGGACCAGAGGACATTGCACCACCAGAGTACCAGTGGGGCTACAACAGAATGACAACAATTGAGGGACTATTCGCATGTGGTGACGCAGTAGGTGCATCAGCACACAAGTTCTCAAGCGGATCATTCACAGAGGGCAGAATTGCAGGCAAGTCAGCAGTAAAGTTCGTCCTAGAGAAGGCAGCAGACTACAAGCCAGAGGTAGACGAGAGCCTAATTGAGAACCTGAAGGTCAAGATCTTCGAGCCACTAGAGAGATTTGAGAAGGGCAAGGCAACAACAACAAGACCAGACCTATCATTCGAGTACATCCTGCCACAGCAGGGTCTAAGAAGACTACACAAGATAATGGACGAGTACGCAGCAGGATACTCCGCATGGTACACAACAAACGAGTACATGCTACAGAGAGGACTAGAGCTACTACTCATGCTAAAGGAGGACCTAGAGAAGCTAGGAGCAAGAGACCTACACGACCTACTAAGATGCTGGGAGCTAGTACACAGAGTATGGACAGCAGAGGCACACATCAGACACATGCTATTCAGAAAGGAGACAAGATGGCCAGGATACTACTACAGAGCAGACTATCCAAATGTCGACGACCAGAACTGGAAGTGCTTCGTGAACTCAGTATACGATCCAAAGACAGGAGAGTGGAAGCTATTCACAAGACCATACATCCAGCTAGTACCATAATAGCGGCATAACTAAAAACAAAACACAAATCATAACAAAATCAACAACTCTCCCAAAACTTTTCATTCCTATTTAATATCTTAACTTTCCGCGTTATCTCTCTATTTTTACATTCTACCGAAATCTTTCGACTTCCTATTTCTCCCTAATTTATTCCAAGACACTGTTCTCACCTGCTCTTTACTCAAGTCTGTGTGCTCTACGTGATGTTTAAATGACAATTCATCATCGTGTTAGTGTATGGCAACTCCTGAGATTGCTGAGCTTGATCTTTCAAAGGAGTTTGATGAG
>JAMOMD010000094.1 GCA_027068725.1 Thermoproteales archaeon
TAAAAATCCCTAATGATAAAACTATGATAAGAGATGTCGATTACTAGCTTAAGTGAGAGAAACGTAGTAACACTCCTATGTCATGAACCAATTAGAAGAATAAAGTTCAGGATAGATGTTGACTGCATAAGATCCTGTCTTGAAGATCTTCTATGTAAGGACAACGTATTTGACATATTTCTACATATTAACATGCTTATACAAGTCATAATGGACAAGGTTGACGAAGGATATAGTCCACAGCGCGCCATCTATGGAGCGTTATACATTCTCCTACAGGACCTAGGTATAAGAGACTACTTCACATTTGCAAAATATCTTGATGAGTGTTTGCGCTGTATTGATTACGAAATTCAATACTAGATAGTAGGATTAGATGTCTTGTGGAACATCGAAGACCCATCTTATGCCTAGTGCTCTAGCTATGTTAATGTCAAGTGCAGCAACATCATCGTCAGATACTTCATGAATATCGTACTTGCCAAGTGCTGACACGAGCATCTGTGTCTCGACCTTTACTGTCTCTAGGTAGTTCATGACGCCTTTCTCTCCTTTCACAAGTGCAGCAATGACTAGTGGTCTACCTATGTATATTCCTGAACATCCAAGTGCTACACACTTTACTACGTGTGAACCATCGTATAGTCTACCTGCAGCTAGTAGACTAACCTTGTCAAATCCCAATTGTCGCGCTCTCCTGATGTGTGCTATTGCGGTAAGTGTTGGATAGCCTAGGTGCTGCATTGCGACGCATGGCGCCATGGCTGTTCCTCCCTCCTTACCATCGATGACAACTGCGTGTGCTCCCTCTTCCTGTGCTATCTTTATGACCTTGAGCGCGTCCTTGAAGGGGCCAAGCTTTATCCATATCTTGACTCGTGGATAGTTTGTTCTCATGTTTCTAATCATTCCACGAAGAATTTCCTCAGTGTATGTTCCAGGAACACTGTACCTCGTGACGTACTTCTCATCTCCCTTCAGGTCGATGTGATACTTCTGTTTTAGACGCTCAACCTGTTCTCGAGGAATCTTGATTATTCCTCCAAGTCCTGGCTTTGCACCTTGTCCAATCTTTATCTCAAACCCTATCAAGCCCTCGTCAAGGTAGGGCTCAACATCCTTGTCACTGTACACTCTGTTCCATAGCTCATCGTATGCGTCCTCAACACTTTGCTGTATAATTACTCCACCATACTTGTCGACATTCGTCAGATATGCAAGTAGTCTCTCCTTAAAGCATGGATGACCACGTGTTAGTCTCTTCGAGTAACCTCGTACAGTTGCAACGTTTTCGCCAATTCCGAAGACTATCCCCATCTTAGCACATGCCTTAGCTATCGCAATGGCTGTCTTGCTAGCTATGTCTGTGCTACCCATAGTTCCTGCAACAACAGGCATCGAGACCTTGAAGCCACCTATCTGTGTCTCGAGGTTAACATCCTCGAATGTTGGTTCTCTTAGTAGATCAACCATCTTCTCAAGTCTCTTTGGCGTGAACGCAGGTGGTAGCAGTACTATGTGCGTGTCGAGACTTGGAAACCTTGGGTATCTTGATAGGGACGTTGTTGAGCCGAGGACAGCTGTGCCGTACTGCATCAAGGTTCCAAAAGGATAAATTGCATCTCTCCCCTTCAGGGCTCGTCTAGCTATCTCAGCTACAGGATAGTCTTTGATAAATTCCTTAGCTCCTGATAGTATTCGAAAGTATCCTAGAAGTTTGAGGTGTAGACTAACGAACTTGAATACGAGGTCCGATATCATGGTGTTGGACCTATTCCAGCTACCTTAGGATATGGTCTTGCTTCCCATACTGCGCGTAGACCACATATGTACCTTGTTAGTCTCTCTACGCCAATTCCAAATCCTGCAGTCTTGAGTGGATAGAGCTCTTTGAGCATCTCAAGATACCATCTATACTTGTTCGGATCCTCACCGCTCTCTCTCATTCTTGCAATAACCTTAGCTGGCTCATACTCACGCTCTGCTCCTGAAATAGCCTCGCCAAATCCTTCAGGATAGAGCATGTCGAAGTCCAGCAAGATTCCTGGTCTTGACGGGTCTTCACGATCGTAGAATCCTCTTGCTCCTCTTGGATACTCTGTTATGAAGAATGGCGTGTCATGCATTGTTGAGAGAACCTTCTCACACTCCCATGGAATCTCTGTACCATACTCAAACTTGCAGTTCAGCTCAGTGCACAGTATCTTATGAGCTTCCTGATATGTGTACTTGGGGAAGGGTGGCTTAAAGTCAGGTAGCTGTCTGTTAAAGACTTGCTCAAGCTCTTTGCCATGTACATCCTTGACGTACTTCACAACATAACAGAACAGCTCCTCGGCTACTCTCATCGCGTCTTGGTATGTCGCGTTGTACATCTCTAGGTCTACCTGAAAGAACTCGACTAAGTGACGTCCAGTGTATATGCTATCAAGTGGCTCAAGTCTAACATTTGGACTAACAAAGTATATCTTACCAAGTGCAGCAGCCATGTACTGCTTGTACAGTATTGCACTACTCATGACCTTGTACTCCATGCCATAGAAATCTATCGTGACCTGTTTTGCTCCTCTAATTCCAGGATCAGTCACTGGTCCAATTATTGGTGGAAGAACCTCGACAAAGCCCATGGAGTCAAGCTTCTCTCTAATTGCATGTAGTATACTTGCCTGAATCTTGAACACAAGCTTGTACTTCTCCTGCCTAGCCCATCTCCAGGAGTAGCGTAGCCACTCAGTCAGGAACTGCTTGTACTTTTCCTTATCAGCAACCATCTGCTCAAGCTCCTTAACAGCTGGATGTAGTGGCATGTGTCGTCAAGGGAATAAGCAAGCTGTTTTAAATGTGTCGTTACTAACTTCGTCAAAATGACAGCGATAGAATGGAAATTCTACAACATTTGACTATTCCTGACGATCTGAACCTAGCAGAATTCGGCTAGTGAACTTTTCACAAGTGACAAAATGTCACTTA
>JAMOMD010000095.1 GCA_027068725.1 Thermoproteales archaeon
AAGACATCGACCACCACAATAACTAAAGTACCTACAGGATCTACATGGCTCGCCAACCTCTATAGTCCTTAAGAGTCCCTGCTCAACGTGACCAACTACGGCCCATTCTTCACGAACAGCTATTGGGCACGCAAGTATTCTACCATCACTATTAATCGCAAAGGCTCTGTACCCTGCGCCACAGGGAACACCATCAAAGGGTCGAAACAGTACTGCAGTTAACATACCTGTTATTGGAACAATCTTTAGGACAGTACCCTTCTCCAAGTTCTCGAGAAAGAGCTTCACGAGTTGTCTAAAGCCAGGAATATACTTAGACCAAGCCCATTTCTCGAAATCCCATCTATCACACCACACAACATTGAGCTGCCAGTGAATCTTGTCGAAGAGACCAAGCTTAAGGAGATGTGTAACATCGCGATAAATGTCTGAGTCTTCTGTCACGGTCATTCTAGCAATTAGTTCACCCCTAAACCCAATCTTACGTAGATACTGTGCTGCCTCTAGGACCTTTCTATAAACTCCTTTTCCACGATTCTTATCAGTAATATCCTCAGGCCCATCTATTGATAGTAGAACAACATCTATTTTCTTCCAAATTCTCTCAGGTACCTGCTTAACCAATGTAGCATTTGTCTGAATTATAAATCGGCGAGCAGGTACTTCAGAAATTACTTTCTCTATATCTTCAATATTTAGAAGAGGTTCACCACCATAGAAACACACGTTATCGTCTTCTCTAATAATTTTTCGAAGGATCCTTATATCAAATCTGAGACCGTGAGGAACGTATTTCTCAGGAAATGAGCCACCACAGTAGCGACACCTTAAGTTGCATCTACCAGTAACTAAGATGAACCATAGTTTCCTCATTGCTCGGTCACGGTCTTCTCCTCGGTCTGGCCAGTCTTGATTATGCCTCTCTCCTGTAGTAGTCGAAGAGCCTTCCTGACGACCTTCCTTATGATCCACCTCTTCTCAATTGTTCCAAATAACTTAATTGCAAGCTTTCTCAAGCTTCCAACATCTAACAACATCTTGAGTATCTTCTTCTCTTCCTCACTAAGTGGCACATTATAGTAAAGTGCAAGTCTAGCAATCTCAACAGGAGATAATGATGCATTAACAGCATCGTCCGTCATGTTAAGGTACTCGAGAACTTTCAATTCTAGAATTGTGACGTAGGTATCTGGCCTCACGTCACCGTAGAGTTTCTTCAACTCTCTAATCAGCTCCTCTCTACTTGAGAATCCGTCCAATTTCGCATCCTCGTCCGTGAGATCTCTAACACGCTTGTATATTGTCCTGACAATCTCGACCTTAGCAACTACCTTTCCAGCACTGTGAACGTAGACTTCTCTGAACTTAGGCTTCACTATGCCGATCCTGATAGTTCTCGTAATTCCACCAACACCACACTCTAGGAGCTTCTTCAGGTACTTAGATCTCAGCATTAGATGATGCCCAAGGTAGATGACCTTGGGCATCGTGTCTATGCGTGTACTGTACTTTATGAAACTCTTTATTAATCCTAGTCCTAAACCAAGTGAATTATGAACGAGAAGCTAGTAAATGTGCTGAGACATCTCGCTATTGGATCCTGCATCGTCTGCATAATATACATGCTTTATCTTCTTGTGCTATTCTCAGTTTACTTAGCATCAGGTACTCGGGTGAGTGCTTTTCCAACGGTTGCAGAGCTTGCCGCAGGTGTTGTCTCGGTTACGTGCATAATAAACATCCTGTACATCATAGCTAAGAGACGCTAAGCAGTGAACATATGTGTTCATGAACCCCCGTCAAACTTAAAGAACGATCAAGAATGTCTCCGGCGGTGGATCACTTGGAAACAAGGTAACCAGAATATTCTCAAACTACAGGCTCGTGTGCCCAAGATGTGGGAGAGAGTACGAGATTGATCCCTACAGGTTCCGATGTGACAAATGTGGAGAACTACTAGATGCAGAGCTACTGCTAGAGAATGTGCACATTGACCTCGAGAGAATAAAGAGAGAAAGATGGATTGGCGTCTGGGCATTCAGAGAGTTCCTACCAAAGGTTGCTGATATCGTGACGTTACGTGAAGGTAATACTCCACTCCTGAAGTTGCTGAAGGTGAATGGTAATGCCTATGTTAAGTTCGAAGGCGCGAACCCCACAGGATCGTTCAAAGACCGTGGAATGACTGTAGGAGTATCTATTGCAAAGAGCATAGGAGCAAGATACATAATAGTTGCCTCCACAGGTAACACTGCTGCAAGTGCTGCAGCCTATGCAGCACGTGGAGGCTTGACCTGTCTCATAGTTATTCCACGTGGGGGAATTGCACGAGGAAAACTAGCGCAGGCAGTTCTGCATGGAGCAAAGATAGTTGAGGTATCAGGCACGTTCGACAACGCGCTCAGTCTAGTACTTGAGTCACTGTCAAAAATTGGAAAGCGAGGCCTTGTCTATCCACTGAACTCGATAAATGTGTGGAGACTGGAGGGGCAGAAGACAATAGCTTACGAGATCTTCCTTGATGTCGGTGTTCCAGACTACGTGATAGTTCCTGTCGGAAATGCAGGCAACATATATGCTATATGGAAGGGGTTCGAGGAGCTTCGTAGACTAGGCTTGATTGACCATGTGCCGAAGATGATTGGTGTCCAGGCTGAGGGCGCGTCTCCAATAGCTAAGGCATGGCAGCTCGGTCTAAAGGAGCCTCTCTTCACTAGTAGTCCTAAGACAGTAGCCTCAGCGATTAGAATAGGCAAGCCGGTGAATTGGTACAGAGCCTGGAGAGCAGTGGAGAAGAGTGGTGGAATGTTCATCACTGTGACAGACGAGGAGATACTACAGGCACAGCGTCTTCTAGGTCGAGAAGGGATTGGAGTAGAGCCAGCAAGTGCTGCAAGTCTTGCAGGATATCTGAAACTTCTTCAGGAAGGCATTATAGATAGGAAAGATCTCTGTGTTCTCATTGCGACAGGACATGGACTGAAGGATCCTGACATCATACTGAACCTAAGCTACGAGTCTATTCAAGTCTCGTCACCTGAGGAGCTTGTCAGGATAATGCTGAGCGAGCAGCAGCAGACAGATGTCATCGTGATAAAGAGGTAGTAGATAGGTCTGAACATGCCTCTCGTAACGATCATAGGCTCAGGAAGAGTTGGAACATCGGCAGCCCTCTTCCTGATGTTGAAGGAGATATGTGATATAAGACTCATAGACATTGTTGAGGGACTTCCACAGGGAGAAGCACTCGATCTATCACATGCAGCAGCTCTGCTAGGGAAGAACGTAGACATAACAGGCTCAAACGATTACAAGGACATGGCCGGGTCAGACATTGTCATTGTGACAGCTGGCCTAGCTAGAAAGCCGGGAATGACGCGAGAAGAGCTAGCGCTTGAGAATGGCAAGATCGTGAAGTCAATATGTGAGAAGATTCTCGAATATGCTCCTCACAGTATCGTGCTCATGGTAACAAATCCTCTCGACATAATGACCTACGTTGCCCTGAAGGTTCTGAAGTTTCCAAGACATAGAGTCATTGGTTTCAGTGGAACACTAGACTCAGCTAGGCTCAGGTACTACATTGCAAAGAAGCTTGGAGTATCGTATCAGAGTGTTCGAGGCTTTGTGGTAGGTCAGCATGGGGAGAAGATGGTTCCATTATTATCAGCAACATATGTTGGAGGTATACCTGTCACTAAGTTACTTTCTGAAAATGATTTGAAGGAGATTTCTGAAAGAACTGTGAAGGCTGGAGAAGAGATTGTTAAATTAAAGAAGTGGAGTGCCTATCATGCTGTAGGTGCTGGAATTGCAGAAGTTGTCGAATCAATATTGAAAGATAGGAAAGACATCCATAATTTCTCTGCCTTACTCGAGGGTGAGTATGGTGTTAAAGATGTTGTTGCAGAAGTTGTCGGTATACTAGGTAGGAGGGGTATAGAGAAAATCATAGAGTTAGAAATGACCGAAGATGAGAAAGCTAGATTTTATGAGGCTGTACAATGGATAAAAGATCTATGTGAAAAGGTTGTGAAAGAGTTAGGTCTGTAATTTATGAGAATTTTTCCCTTTAATTAAGCCTTGTTAAGACTTTGCTGTTGTAGGGACTGTAGCTGGAACTTCTGCGCCTATGACGATCTCAAGGTTGTTCAATATTTCGACGGCCTTCTTGTAGTGTTCTTCTAACTTTTCTAGGAGTTTTGCCTTTACCTCACTCACAGGCTTTGGATAGTAGACGTATGTGTAGCCGCCAGATCTGGATAGTGCTATCTTTCTCTCTACTAGGCCTGCATTGAGTAATTTCATGAGGCTTCTCTCTATTGTACTCCTGGACTTTCCAATTATGTTCGCGATCTCGGACACGGTCAGCGGCTCGTTACGCTTCTGGTACTCCTGTAGGAGTAGTCTATATACCTCAATGTCAGACTGAGACAGTCCTGCGATCATTCTTAGGATATCTGTGAGTCTTACCGTGATCTCGTCACTTCTTATGTTAGTCATCATACCGCGTCCCTCGAGTTGTAAGAAGGTTCGCGGGTTAAAGTATGCTTCGAAAGTTCACTTTCCCGAAAATTCACATCTCTGTCACAGTGCTGAGCACCAAGGTCGAACAAGTCTGCAATAGGATAAGAAGACCATTCGTCGAACTTTGCCAGAGTTTTAAAGAAATACCCTAAGATCTTGTCTAGAAATACTGTTCGACTAGTCACGCCTGTTTCAGAGCTGTTCAAAGAAGGTTCATGAAATACCAAAGTCTTATATTTTTCATATCGTCCATCATCCCATGCCTGAGGTGAGAATTGAGGAAGTGCCCGAGAGACGTTTTGAGCGTGTTGGTCTTCATAGTCACATAAAGGGTCTCGGCGTTAGGAATGGCAAAGTAGAGTTCATGGCAGATGGCTTCGTTGGTCAGACAGAGGCACGTGAGGCAGCGTACTATGTTGTCAAGCTCATAAAGGAGGGTAAGTTTGGAGGAAAGGCTGTCCTGATAGTTGGTCCTCCTGGCACAGGAAAGACTGCCCTAGCCATAGGCATTGCTAGAGAGCTTGGTCCAGATACTCCATTTGTCCAGATTAGTGGTGCAGAGATCTACAGTGTCGAGGTCAAGAAGACGGAGTTCCTGATGAGGGCTCTAAGAAGAGCCATAGGTGTCAGAATCAGAGAGTGGAGAAAAGTGTACGAAGGTGTTGTGAAGAGCATCGAGTTCAAGTATGGTAGACATCCATACAATCCGTATCTGCAGATTCCTGTAGGTGCGACAATTAGACTGAAGACACGTGATGACGAGAAGACTCTCAAGGTACCTGAGGAAGTCGCTGTTCAGCTAATTGAGCTTGGCGTTGAGGAGGGCGATCTGATAATGATAGATGCAGAGACTGGAAGAGTCATAGTGGAGGGTCGTGCAGAAGAGGAAGCTTCAGAGAAGTACGATATTTCTGTTAAGAGAAGAATAGAGCTTCCGAAGGGTCCAGTATTCAAGGAGAAGGAGATTGTGAGATTCTTCACACTGCACGACCTTGACATGTACTTTGCTAGGCAGCAGGGTCTAGTATCTGCAATGTTATTCGGCTTCACTATTGAGGAGAAGGAAGTTCCAGCAGACATCAGGAGAAAGGTCGATGAGCAGGTGAAGCAGTGGATTGATGAAGGTAAGGCAGAGCTAGTGCCGGGAGTACTGTTTATCGATGATGCTCACATGCTCGATATTGAAGCATGGGCTTTCCTGTCCAGAGCCATGGAGAGTGAGCTATCGCCAATAATAGTGCTTGCAACAAACAGAGGAATGGCAAAGGTCAGAGGCACGGATGAGGTATCGCCACACGGTATACCACTAGACATGCTCGATAGACTAATCATAATTAAGACAAGACCATACACAGAGGAGGAGGTTCGCGAGATCATTAAGATCAGAGCAAAGGAGGAGAAAGTTGACCTAACAGACGATGCTATAGAGGCACTGACCAAGATAGCAATGGAGCACAGTCTAAGACACGCAATTCAGCTACTTGCACCTGCAATGATTAGGGCAAAGGAAGTTGGCAGGACAAAAGTCACGAAAGAAGATGTCGAGTACGTGAAGAGACTATTCATGAGCCTAAAGGAGAGTGTTGAGTACGTAAAACAGTACGAGAACCTACTACTAAGATAAAACTCTAGCTAATATACACCTCGTACGTTCTCGTCTGTCCAGAATCTGAATAAACTTTAACGATGTAGGTTCCCGTCTCGAAAGATGTTTTGCATATAACTTCGAAACTCTCGCACTTTTCAGGTTCTATAACTAAGTTAAGCGTGCGAAAACAGTTATCATAAAGTTCTCCAGAAGTTGCGTTAAGTATTTCTGCGTAGACTATTTTAACAGGTACCTTGCCTGTATTAAGCACGTACACTCTCATTGTTCCATTACTCTTGTAGTACTTAACTGCTGTTATGGCAAAGTTAACCATAGGAAACGTGTGACGTAGAGAAGACACGAGTGAGGACTGGTAACGTGTCAACGTTATGTAGATCAGCAGAGCCATGGAGCAGACTATGGCAACGAGCAGTACTGCACCTACAATGTTCTCAAGACCTCGACTCATCTAGTAGTTCTCGATCATTCAGGTTGTAATAAACTAACCTCAGCTATCGAATAGGAACGTTTAATAAGTCCACAACCTGCAACGTCGTGAGATGGCTAGTAGAGAAGGTATTGCGCCTGTACCTGAGGGAGAGTTTCTAGTACCAATAGAGAGGTACATGGCAGCAGGAGTCAGACTTGGAACAAAGGTATCTAACAAGTACCTAGAGAAGAGAGGTTTCATATTTGCTGTACGTCACGATGGTCTAAGAATATTTGACCTCAGGAAGATTGACGAGAGGATAAGAGTTGCAGCCAAGATGATAGCAATGTACGAGCCATCGAAAGTAGTTGTAGTATCAGCAAAGCCATACGGCTGGAGACCAGTCCAGATGTTCTGCAAGTTCACTGGCTGCAAGCCAATCATTGGCAGATTCATACCAGGCACCTTCACGAACCCAAGAGCCTCATACTACACTGAGGCTGACCTGCTAGTAGTTACAGACCCTAAGGTCGACGTCCAGCCAATAACAGAGGCAGCTGCACTAGGCATACCAATAATAGCACTAGTCGACACGGACACACCATTCCACTACATAGACCTGATGATACCATGCAATAACAAGGGCAGAAGAAGTCTCGCACTAATATACTGGCTTCTCGCAAAGCTTGTACTAATAGAGAGAGGAGTTCTCAAGCCAGGTGAGGATCTGCCAGTACCACCTGAGGAGTTTGAGACTAGGGTAAGAGAGATAGAGTGAAGTGCTGCACAGTATTCGAATCGCCAGAGTACGAGATTCAGGAATGTGAAAATAGCCTACTAATACTGAAACCAAGGTCTAATCAAACACAGGAACTTCTAGTACAGGCACAATCTGAGGATAATATAAAGAACTTGATATTACTACTTCTGCTACTTTGCAAAAACGGTATACTCGTAAAGGCAACTACCGACAATAATTTCAATATAAGCAATAATGTAAATATCTTGAAACTATACGACGAACAGATAGAACTGTGGATTGGGAAAAGACCCATATTCAAGATACCTCTAATCCTCAAAGCAAGCTACGTGCTTGGTCTCGTAGACTTGATTAAGCACGCTCTGTCTCGTCTCTCGCGATGAGAGTACCTCTCTTCATAGAGTTCTCAGGACGAAACGTCCTAGTAATTGGTGGTGGTGAGGTTGGTACAAAAAGAGCAAAGAAATTTCTAGAAGCCGGAGCTAACGTTGTTGTTCTCTCAAAAGAATTCTCTGAAGAATTGAGACAACTCGAATCAGAGGGTAAAGTAATGCTTGTTCAGGTAGACCTCACAGAAGCTACGAGTATCCAGACTCTCTCATTTTGGATAACATGGGCAGACTTAGTAGTGTACACAGTTCCTGATGATAGACTTGCAATGCTTGTTCGTTCACTATGTAAAATACACAGGAAACTACTGAATGATGCAACATCTGCCGAGTATACAGACGTTGTAATACCAATGGAAAGCAAAGTTGATAGTATCAGAATAGCAGTCACTACTGAGGGTAAGAGCAGTATTCTTGCTAAGGTTGTCTTAAGAGAACTAGCTAGGTATATTGAGAATAATAATGAATTGAGAAACTATGCCACTACATGGTTTTCAGTAAAAGATTATTTGAAGAGGAATGTTAAAGACAGGAAACTTAGAATGAGAATTTATTATGAACTATCAAGCGATTCTGTGTTTAATGAGCTTGCAAAGAAGTCTCCAGAGGACGCTCTTAGGTATGTGTATGAGAAAGTTAAGAAGCTTATTGAGGGGTCTTAAATTCCTGACATGCTCCTAGGCAGAGCTGTGCAAGTGTATTTATGTCCTTATTTAGCAGGTTTTCTCTATCAAATGAGTATACATAACCTCTGCTTGTATCATATTTTGTGCATGTGAGAGCTTGACATAGTGTATCAAGTACGTGTCTTACTATGTATCTTACGATTGCTTGACTACATGTCGATTTTAAATCATTCATTATTTGAGCTACAAGCTTTCCTGTTCTGAACGATATATATTTACCCTTGCTCTGCTGTGTCTCCTCTAGGATCTTCTGTAAGGTAAGCATAATGATCTGTGAAGGAGTGCAGCTTTCTCCCATTGCTATTTCCCTGCGAGTTCTTTGTGACGTTACGTATAAGGACAGTGTATAAGGGAGCGCAGGAGGGTAAGTCGTAAATTTCGGTGTACCCCCTCCGGTAGAGACACCCTTGGAGCTGAGAAGAGTTCAGGAAGTTGTAGCACAAGCAGTATCCCATATCACGCATAGACCCTCAGTGCTGAGAGTACGTGCTCTAGATGCCGTAGGCCGAATCTTAGCGAGAGACGTTACTGCGCTAGTGGATGTACCACCTTTTGATCGTGCAGTAGTTGATGGATATGCTGTCAGGTCTCGCGATACAGTATCAGCATCTCCATCAAGTCCTGTACTGCTGAGATTAGTCAAGACTAGGCGAGTAGGTCCTGGAGAAGCTGTAGAGGTCGCGACAGGTGACCCCTTGCCAGAGGGAGCTGATGCTGTAGTTATGTACGAGCACACGAGCAAGGCTGGTCCTGACATTATTGAGGTGTTTCAGCCTGTTCCACCTTTTGGAAACGTGTCGAGAAGAGGAGAGGATGTACAGCGTGGGCAAGTAATATTTAGGAAAGGTCATATTGTGACAAGGCTAGATGTTGCACTACTAGCATCGTCAGGAAATATTGAGGTCGAGGTGTACGATATATCTGTTGCACTAGTATGTACGGGGGACGAGATCTTTGATATTGACAAAGTCTCGAACCTTGAAGAACTTGAGAGACTGTATTTAGAGGGCAAGGTTCTGAACACGACTCGTCTTGTGCTAGAGCATTTTTTACAACAGTTTGGTGTTAAGGTACATTACGTCGGTGCTGTACCTGATGATGAGCAGGAAATTGCTACAATCGTAGATAAGTGCGTGGAAAAACACGACATGGTTATCGTAACGGGAGGAACGGCCCTAGGTAAGCGCGATGTTACTGTACGAGCAGTAAGTAAACTGAAGCCGAAGTTCATGTGGACAGGACTGTGCATAAGGCCTGGGAGACCATCTGGAATAGCAATCCTGAGAGGAAAGCCTGTCCTCCTACTAAGTGGCTTTCCAGCAGCTGCAGTAGCTGGTCTACTTAGTGTAGGTAAACTTGTGCTAGAGCACCTTATTGATGCTAAGCTTGAGCTTAGTCTAATATCAGGTATCGTTACTAGACGTGTTGCGAAGCCACCACACTTGAGAGCCTTTGTGCGTGCTTACGCATGTGTAGATAGGAATAGTGGAGAAATCAGAATAGAGCCACTCGCAGTTACTGGAAGTGGTCTACTAACAACACTCACGCGAGGTAATGTACTGATAGAGATCCCCGAACTGGAGGAAGGTATTGATGAGAACATGCGCGTGATTGCGTATCTGTTAGGCAAAGTTTACTACTGTCAAGAGCAGTGATGTAACTACCATGTCGAGCGTAATTGAGTACATTCGAGATACACCAATGGTCGTCGAGAAAGTCGAGAAAGCTCAGATAAGATGCTTCGAAGTTCCAAAAACCAAGTACTTCGCAAGAGGAGAACTACTGTACATAGGCTTCATGCTAAACATGAGAGATGACGAAGTACAGAACAAGATAAACGAGATGCGTCTTGGAAGAAAGACCATAGAGAAAGTATATGCCTGTAGACTTGACGCAGATCCATGGAGTAGCACAAGAATGATACTACCAAGCCTTCTCGACAATGAGACCGATCTAACAGAACTAGAGCCAATAGGCAATGCTCGCCTCAGAGTAATGTTACATTTCAATGGTGTGAAAAATGTTGTATGCGTAACACTTCACGAATATGACGAGTTCAGAGAGCTCGTCATAACAAAATTAAAAGGCATAAAAGGAGTAGTGCGCTACATAATATACTTCTAGACAAGAGTCACAACCTCACCTTCTAAATTTCCCACAAACTTCTTAACAAACATCTTAATTGCAGCAACTATCTTATTCTCCCTAACACCTTCCTGCTCCTCATATCTAACAATTACATAAGGCTCGATCTTCTTCAAGAAGCTCTTCAAATCAGGATCGTCCATCGCTAATCCAGCAGTCGCTAACACAACACTTCCTCTACCCTGCTCTAAGAATGCTTCTACGCTAGCCTCCAACGCTATCCGGAGCCCCTTAATAAATAGCGCAATATCAAAATTGTCGATTATAACAACATCGTACTTAACAATCTCCATTAACTGATTCTGAAGTTTATCAATATCGAAATTTCTAAAGAAGTCCTGCAACAGCAAAGTCATATCTATAAACTTAACATTCTCGCCAGTATGTCTCAAAAATTCTGATAACTTCTCCAAAACCATTCTCCTTCTATCATCATTATTATCGAGGTAAAGCACGGTCTTGGAACTAGAGAGAGCAGCACACAATCTATCTAATACATCGACAATTCTCATGTAACTCCTTGAGCCGGAGTCTAAATATATGACTAACAGCTAAAAATCACAGCTTGAGTAAAGCTATGAAATAGCCGTTGGTCTCATGTACATGGGGGAATAGTCTAAGTGTCCCTTTCAGGAATGGATTTTGAAACTTTGAAAAACTTGAAAGCTCTACAAGTTCAAGACCTTGTTCATCAATTAACTTCTTAATATTGTGCTCATTTTCTTCAAACGTTATTGTGCATGTTGAGTACAGTATATATGTTGACCTAGTGCAAACGTTAGAAATTACTGCTCTAAGAATTTTGTACTGATGCCTTGCATACTCGTTAATATGATGTTTCCTAATCCATAACCTAACTTCAGGACTATGAGCTAGCTTTCCAAGTGAGGTGCAGTCAGGGTCAACGAGTACTAAATCAAAACCTCTACTTCTTACACAGGGCTTAAGCGCATTCGTACATATAACATCTACATTGTAGTAACTGTACTTTTTCAGTAAATTATTCTCAGTTTCTATACGTTTGTACGATACGTCAAGTGCAGTAATGTGAATTTTCCTGTTTTTTAGCTCAGAAAGATGCATTGCTTTTCCACCAGGTGCTGAACATACATCAAGCACATTTCTAGCATCGCTAACATATGTAACTGCTACATGAGATACAAGTGCCGAAGCCTTATCCTGAATGTAGAACAAGCCCTCTCTATACTCCGGAATTTTCTCTAAACTAATATTGAGCGAGCGAACCTTCACTATATCAGGAAGATCTTCGTCTTCTATAACATCTGCTCCTCTGTCTCTTAACCTTCTAACTAACTCATCTCTTGATATTCGTGTGATATTTACTCTAATATACATGACGGCCTTCTCATTAAATGCCTTAAGCATTTTCTCTACTTCATTCTCAGGAAAATATTTAAGAAGATATTCAACTAACCAGCGTGGAATACTGTAGATTACGCTTAACTTCTCTACATTATTTAAGTCTTTGACAACTTCTTCTACTGTTATTTCCTTAATTTTCAAAATATCTTCAGGTCTTACATTAGCGATCTTTGAAGACTTTAGAACTCTTGCTACTCTATCTGGTTGTATGTTTCGGAATTTTATCTCGTATGCGAGTACACGTAGTAGATATTTTCGAAAATTATCGAGTTTTTCTATAGAAATTCCTACATAGTTTAGAAGTTTGTCGAGTAGTATGTAGTTTCGAACGGTCCCAAGGCATAGTGCTAGTATTACATCTCTTACGTTTCTTACAGAGGGGTCTATCCTGATGTAGTCCTCTATTGCTCCTCTTATCGATATCATTCTTTCCTCAACGCGCTGCAGTATCTTTGCGCATGCGATCTCTATCAGAGTCATTCGGCGCTCTTCGTATGGTATGTCTGCACTATGTTTCTTACTAGCTTAACAACGTCTCGCAGATATCTGAGCTGTAGATAGTAGTCTATTCCCTGTGAGATTGCTTGTAGACTAGCATCTACTATGTTCGTGGATGCGTAAGTGGTAGTCCAGTACTCTGAGAGATCTCTCGCCATGAATGTTATGTCGACTCTCACGGTAGATGCCGTGTGCTTAGGTACTCCGAGAAGGGTGACCTTGTAGTCTACTAGTTCTACGTTATTTACTTCAGGATAGCATTTTGCTAATGCACTTCTTAGTGCTATATCTATGGCATGCACGGGTCCGTTACCCTCACCTGCCTCTATTATGACCTTATCCTGTGCCCTGACCTTTATCCAGCTCCACGATCTGCCATTATCAATGTTCTCGCACATGACTTTCCACTCAAGTACTTCGAAGAACTGTCTGTAGAGTCCGAGATGTTTGAGAACTATGAGGACAGCACTTGCCATTGCGTGATCGAAATTGAGTCCTTGCTCTTCAAGTCTCTTTATTGAGTCTAGTGCAGCAGCTATTCTAGGATCATTCTTAGGTATCTCGATGCCAAGTAGCTCGCGAACCTTTGATAATATTGCGGATCTTCCACTAAGCTCAGAAACGACAAACTTTCTCGTGTTTCCAACTATTTCAGGATCGACATGCTCGTAGGCTCTTCTACACTTTAGTATTGCATCAATATGCACACCTGCCTTATGTGCAAACGCGTTCTCGCCAACATATGGCTGGTAAGGATTCTTTGTAAGTCCAGTGAGCTCATACACTATGCGAGAGATATGTGTTAGATGACGAAGCTTCTCAACTCCTCCTCTAAGTGCTTCGATCCCAAGCTTCAACATTAGGTTAGGCACAACTTGGCACAGATCGGCATTTCCACATCTCTCTCCTATGCCGTTGATCGTGACTTGCACATGAGTCGCACCTGCGAGAACAGCCATGATTGTGTTCGCGACAGCGCAGCCAGTGTCATTGTGCAGGTGAACTCCTACCATACTATTCTTAACGTGTGCACGAACTTGACGTACAATGTTGTACACCTCGTGAGGTAGGCAGCCACCGTTCGTGTCACATAGCACTATTGTCCTGACCTTGAGCTCGTCAAGTAGTTTGACAACCTTTAGTGCATATTCAGGATCTTCCTTATAACCATCGAAGAAGTGCTCAGCATCAAATATTACGTCTAGTCCATGGTTTTTGAAGAACTGTACAGT
>JAMOMD010000096.1 GCA_027068725.1 Thermoproteales archaeon
GGACTGTAATTAGTATGAATTTTGTAGCAGTATTCTCTCCAAGATAGCCTCGGATAACTATGCGAGCCATATCTTACCTGAGCTTATCATTAATTATGCGCTTAATCTTTAATGCATCCTTCTCAAGTAATGGCGACTCGCATATTATTGAAACCTCTGATAGAACGTCCCTATATGCTACTAACGCGTCTGCAAGAGCCTCAAGTGAGGGCTTGCCCGTATCTACTGGCTCGTGCTCATCTTCTAGATCTCTTATACCTGTGAAGTGACAGTGCAGTTCTCTGAGCTCGAGCTCTGTTACCAGTATCTCAAGCACTTTTCGAAAATCAATATTCCCTCTGTATCTAATGTATAAGTGAGCCCAGTCAATACAGGGCACGACTCTTTCCGTTCCAAATTCTTTGCATATTTTCACAACTTCCTCAAGTGTTCCAAATTGTGTATCTTTTGCCATTGTTTCAATAGCTATCTTTGCCTTCCAGTCACGTAGTTTTAGTACCTTATCAATGTAATATTTTACAAGTTCATAACATCTAGTAGGGCCATAGGACATGTAATGTGCAGCATGAATAACAACATATCTCGCACCTAGTACATCAGCAATTTCAAGAGTCTTCACAAGTCTATCTACTGATCTTTCTCTTTTCTCAATTTCTTCAGAACAGAAATTTATGAAATATGGTGCATGAACTGACAACAAGATGTCTAATCTACGTGCAAGTTCTCTAACTTCACGTGCCTCGCCTTCACTCATGTCTATTCCATAGACGAACTCTATCTCAAGCGCGTCTAGGCCTAGGCACTTGAGTAGTTTTAGTCCTCTTAGGTAGCCTTTGTTCTTAGCTGCGTGTGGTAGTCCTGCTGTGCCTACTCGTACTCTCATTGTACTTCTTGCATGACCGCAATGTTTTTATTATAAAGGCCAGCTCTAGTGAATCATGACGAGTGAAAAGGTGACAATTTCTATATCGAAAGAAGTGTACGATAAGATTCTCAAGTATATTCAGACACATGGAGGATTCAATAGTGTTGAAGAATTTATCGAGTTTGTAATTAACGAAGTACTGTCAGAAGAGACTGCAGGACCAGCGTATAGTAAGGAGGATGAAGAGAAGATTAAGGAGAGACTTAGAGCACTTGGCTATCTGTGACGTCTGGCTGTAGTTATGGTGCGAGTATTTGTCCTAGGCATAGACTGTGCAGAGCCAACACAGGTAGAGCAGTGGATTGATGAGCTTCCTAACCTGAAGCAGATATACGAGACATTTTACACTCGTGTGTTATCTACAGTACCTCCAATTACAATACCTGCATGGCTTGTCGCATTTAGTGGACTGAATCCCGGGTATCTTGGTCTGTATGATCTCAAGTTTAGGAGACCAGGAACTTACACTGATATGGAATTGTATAGTTACAACGTTGTTAAAGATATAGAATTTGTATGGAATTATGCAAATGCTCTAAAGAAGAGAGTTATACTATGTTTCGTACCCGGAACATATCCACCACCACGATTACAGGGAGTTGTTGTTTCAGATTTCTTTACACCAAGCATAGAGTCAGGATTTACTTGGCCTCCTTTTGTTAAAAAGGAAATTCTATCTATTACAGGAGGTGAATATATCATAGATGTGTATGATTACAAGCGAATGGAACCAAGAAAGCTATTCAACCTACTTGTTAAGAAGATAGAGCAAGATTTTAAAGTGATGAGGTATCTCATGAAGAACTACAGGTGGGATCTCTTTATAGGAGTTCTGATGAGTATTGATAGAGCACAACATACTCTGTGGAAGTTTTTTGATAAAGAACATCCAAGACATGTACATGATCCTGAGCTAGAGCAGGGACTATTGAAGCTGTATAAGAAGATAGATGAGGAGTTTGGAGAGGTTTTGAAACTTCTTGATATTGATCGTGATGTCATTGTTGTGATGAGTGATCATGGTGCTAAGAGAATGTACTATAGGGTGAATGTTAACGAAGTCCTGATTCAGGAAGGCTTGCTCAAGCTTAAGGAAAGACCCGCGAGGCCTATGACTCTTCAGGAGGCTGATAAGCAAGGTCTAGTAGATTGGGATAGGACTATTGCATGGGCCTGGGGTGCATATGTTGGCCAGGTCTGGATTAATCTGCAGGGGCGTGAACCTAGGGGGTGTGTTAGACCTAGTGAGTACGAAGATGTGTGTAAGCAAGTGGCTGATGTGTTGAGCAAGGTGACAGATCCTGATGGGAAGAAGCTGAACAATATTGTGTACTTCAAGTGGGACATCTATGAGGGACCTAAGACAACTTACATGCCTGACATAACAGTGTACTTCGATAATTTACACTATGGAGCAAATGACATGATTGGCTTAGGCTCAGTTCACAGTATTGAAGCTCTGAAGGGAGCTGACGATAGTAATCATGCAGAATATGCAATATTTATGATTAATAGAAAAGTAGAGAAACTAAGCACAATTCAGAACGTTGCAAATATCTTGAAGAAACTTCTTCAGGAGGAGTAAACTTCTTCATTACGCTAATCCGTACCCGACTGCTTCATCACTAGTGCTCAGTCCTGATAAGTACTGGTATAGTACTCTTTAAGGACACTGCTCCATTCTTTACACCTAGTTACACCATTAGTTACTACATTACGGGTTCCTTAACTGTGTATCACAACACATGACAAGCCATGGGTACAAAATCGAGAACTCTATGCCGTGGAGTATGTCCTAAATGTGGTAGAAGAGGAACTATAATAATCAAGGTTATTCACGGCAAAGAGTACGTATATTTCAGACATGGAAGACAGTGGTGCTACGTTGGTCCTGCAAGAAGAATTCCTATAGAAAAACTAATTGAACTCGCAGCTAGTGAAGTTCGAAGAGCGTGA
>JAMOMD010000097.1 GCA_027068725.1 Thermoproteales archaeon
CGCACCAATAGACGGCGGAGTAATGGATAGAAGACTAGGACCAATAGAGCCACGCGAAATCTGCCCGGTCTGTGGAAATACTAGAGACTCCTGTCCAGGGCACTTCGGCCGCATAGAGCTAGCCCGCCCCGTTATTCATGTAAGCTTTGTGAAACACATTCACATGTATCTCAAGACAACATGTAGAGCCTGCGGCAGGATAAAGATCAGTGAAGCCGAGAGACAGAAATACCTTGAACTCCTCAAAAACCTAGAAGAACTCGGTATAAGGTATCTGGAGCGAAGATTGTTTGAATACATAAGGAGAAAAGCGGCCGCAGCACAGAAATGCCCCCACTGTGGAGCTAAGCAGTACAAGATAAGGCTTGAAAAACCACATACTTTCTACGAAGACAGAGGCGAAGAAGGCCAGACAAAGCTCAGCCCTATCGAGATAAGAGCAAGGCTCGAGAAAATACCCGACGACGATGTAAGACTCCTTGGTGGAGACCCTATCGATGCAAGGCCTGAATGGATGGTACTAACAGTACTACCAGTACCGCCACGAGCAGTAAGACCTTCAATACTTCTAGAAACAGGTATTAGGAGTGAAGACGACCTAACCCACAAACTCGTAGACATAATAAGGATCAATAATAGGTTAAGGGAACACATAGAGACGGGCGCGCCAAACGCCATAATAGAGGAGGAGTGGGAGCTCCTACAATACCATGTAACCACATATTTCGACAACGAAGTACCAGGTATCAGCCCAGCCAAACATAGAAGTGGTAAGATACTAAAAGGAATAGCCCAGAGGCTCAAGGGCAAGGAAGGAAGATTCCGTGGAAACCTCAGCGGTAAACGTGTAGACTTCTCAGCAAGAACCGTCATCAGCCCAGATCCTAATCTGAGCATTAACGAGGTAGGAGTACCGATCGACATAGCGAGAATACTCACCGTCCCCGAAAGGGTAACGCCATGGAATATCGATGAGCTCAGACGATACGTGCTGAACGGGCCGGAGAAATGGCCTGGAGCAAACTACGTGATTAAGCCTGACGGACGCAAGATCAATCTAAAATATGTCGATAGAAAAGCATTAGCCGAAAGCCTCGCCCCAGGATTCATTGTCGAGAGACACCTTAAAGACGGCGACATAGTTCTCTTCAACAGACAGCCCTCACTACACAGGATATCAATAATGGCACACGTAGTAAGGATACTCCCATACAAGACATTCAGACTAAACCTCCTAGTATGCCCACCATATAACGCTGACTTCGACGGAGACGAGATGAACCTACACGTACCGCAGAGTGAAGAAGCAAGAGCAGAAGCCAGACTACTAATGCTCGTAGAGAAACACATACTTACACCACGCTACGGAGGACCCATTATAGGAGGACTACAAGACTATATCAGTGGAGCGTTCCTGCTAACAAACAAGTCAACACTACTGACCAGAGAAGACGTCATAGACCTACTGGGAGTCGCAAACTATCGTGGAAGACTCCCAGAACCAGCAATACTGAAGCCCGGGCCTTACTGGACAGGAAAACAACTGATCAGCCTATTCATACCGAAAGACTTCAACTATAAGCGCCCAGCGAAAATAGCAAGCGCCTCAGCACTGAGATGTATTGATGAAGACTGTCCACACGATAGCTTGGTGGTCATAAAGAAGGGAGAATTCCTCATAGGCGTACTAGATAAGGCAAGCATAGGTAGAGAAGAGCCTGAAAGCTTCATACACTGGCTCGTAAAGGAGTACGGTGAAGACATGGCACGCTTATTCATGGACTACGTCTACAGGATGTTCCTAAGATACTCCGAGAAACACGGATTCACAATGGGCTATACAAACCTACTACTACCACCAGAAGCTAAAGAACACATTAGGAGAATAATAGAGGAGAAGAAGAAAGAAGTCTACGAGCTAATCGACAAGTACAAGAAAGGAGAGCTAGAGCCAAGGCCCGGTAGGACACTAGAAGAAACACTTGAAGATGAAATAATCGACCTACTATCCAAGAAACTGCTGGACGACGTAGCCGATGCCATAACTCCCTACTTCACTCTCACAAACCCAGTAATAATTATGGCTAGAACAGGCGCTAGAGGAAACCCTGTAAACCTGACACAGATGGCTGCCCTCCTAGGCCAGCAGACAATCCGTGGAAGAAGAATAGTGCGCGGATACTTCAACAGGACACTACCGCACTTCAAACCAGGAGACCTAGGCCCTGAGGCGAGAGGATTCGTTGCCCATGGCTTCGTAGATGGTTTGAACCCTATAGAAATGTTCTTCCACGCCGCAGCCGGCAGAGAAGGACTAACAGACACAGCTGTAAGAACTAGCCAGAGCGGATACATGCAGAGAAGACTCATAAACGCCTTACAGGATCTACGTGTAGAATATGATGGAACAGTTAGACTACCTACGGGCGAGATAGTACAGTTCAGATACGGTGAAGATGGAGTAGACCCCATGAAGAGCGACCATGGAGAATCGGTTAAGATCGAGAGAGTAATAGAGAAGATCGTGGGGTGGAGGATATGAAGAAGATAAAATCGATTAAGAAACTCGAGACCATACTAAAGGAGAACCTTGAAGGAAAGGTGAGCAAAGCAGTTTACGAGAGACTTAGAGAGAAGCTTATCGAAATATATAAAGAACATGGATTATACGAGGAAGAGCTCCAAGCAATAATCGAGGAAACTATAAGAAGATATGATATAAGCCAAGTGGAGCCAGGCGAGCCCGTAGGCACCGTAGCCGCTCAGAGCCTGGGCGAACCATCAACACAGATGACACTCAGAACATTCCACTACGCAGGTGTAAGAGAGTTCAACATCACACTAGGTCTTCCAAGA
>JAMOMD010000098.1 GCA_027068725.1 Thermoproteales archaeon
CTAGCACCAAGCCCAGAATCCTCAATCACAGCAAGAATAATGGAGACTAGAAAGATCAGTGGCAGAAATGACAGGACAGCACCAACACTACCAATAATGCCATACGCAAGTAACTGTGCTAAGGGTACAGAGAAGCTCTTTAACGAGTAGTAGACATAGTTTGCAAGTAGTGTAAACGCCTTATCTAGAAGTCCACTAAGACTATACTCCTCGAAAATTCTAGCAGCAGTCTCATGACCGAGAAGTGCTAGAATTACATTAAGAGGAAATCCCATATTTATCATAAATGCTGAGAAGACAGCTGCCGAGAGCACTATGATAGATAGTATACCCCCAAGCACAGGATGCATAAATATCTTATCTATATTCTCAACAAGCTTAGAATGCCTAATCTCAACACGTACAACACACTCCCTTGTAAGATTCCTAACAAAATCTCTCCTAACCTCGAGCACATACTCCTCAATATTCTTACCAACATCCTTCACAGCTTCTTCATAAATCTTCTCAATTTGCTTACAAATCTCCTCACCAGCAATCTCACGAACAAGCTCAATAATATCATAATCTCGCTCAAGCAACTTCAGCGCAATCCACCTTGGGCATATTTTCCCTATCTTGACGTTTCTATCACTAAGAATTTTCTCTACCTGCTCAATATATCTATCTAACTTTCCATAAGATAATCTGAATCTATACTCTTGTCTTCCCTTCTCGTAAACTTCAACTATTGTATCTAACAGGCGCTGTATCCCCTCTTTGGTATGTGCAGAGACTGGCACAATTGGTGTGTGAAGTTTTCTTTCAAGGCCTGTTAAGTTTATGTGAATTCCAAGTTTGTGAAGCATATCATATTTTGTGAGTACAATAATGACATTAGTGCACATTTCTAATACTTCCAGTGCGAGAAGTAGTGATCTTTCAATTGTTGTAGAGTCAACAAGTACTAAATATACGTCAGCTTCCTCTGTCAGGATTGCTGTTCTAGTCACTTTCTCTTCTGTTGATGTTGGTGTTAGTGAGTATGTTCCGGGCAGGTCTATGAGTTCGATCGTGTAGTTCCTGTACGTGATGTAGGATCTCTTTACCTCAACTGTCGTGCCAGGCCAGTTGCTTACTCTTACGTGTGCTCTTGAAAGTATGTTAAAGAGAGTTGACTTGCCAACATTTGGCTGACCAATCAGCATTACGCGTATTAGTCGCTGTTCCATTCAATGTCTCTACAGTGGAAGACCGTGTGTGATATATTAGCTTCACTTAAACCTCTCACGAGTGGTAATGTCGTGGAGTACAATGTTCATGAGCTTCAAACAGCTTGGAAGAGCCCTGTGTGAAGATGCGATACTGCAGGATTATCTAGCCACAATATACAGGCTAGAGGAAGCATACGGCATCGCGAGGACAACGAGGATTGCTGAGGAGCTAGATGTCACACCAGCAACGGCTGCAAAGATGTTGACAAAGTTCGAGAAGATGGGACTTGTCGAACGTGATAAGTACAGAGGAGCGAGATTAACTGAGGAGGGCAGGAAGATAGCTATCAGGACGGTGTGGAAACACAGGGTGTGCGAGTACTTTCTCAAAGTATTCTTTGGTCTTCCATCATCAAAGCTTCACATCTATGCACACATAATGGAGCATCTACCTGAAGAAGTCATATCAAAAATGTACGAGCTAGTTGGAAGACCAAGCCAGTGTCCACATGGTAATCCTCTCCCTGGCATGCCATATAGGGACGAGACTAGGCCACTCACAGACTTCTCAGCTGGTCAGCGTGTTCAGATTCGTAGAATCGTTGGAGAGTTCAGGAACGTGCTAGAGTTCTTAGAGAAGGAGAACATTGACATTGGTACAAGTGTACAAATACTGAAGGTGAATCAGCATAGTGTAGTCGTGATGCTGGACAATGGTAAAGTAGTGAAAATACCAGTAGACTACGCTGTTCTCGTGAGAGCAGTAAAGATCTAGCTTCTCCAACAGGATTAGGCTTAAGATACCCAAGTTTAGACATGTCTAAAAGGTGATGATGTGAGCACAGAGACTCCAGTACCGCTGATCTTTCTTCGACCTGGCATGCGTGCAGTCATAGTAGACCTGAACGCAGGACCTGGACTGCGAAGAAGACTTCTCCAACTAGGCTTCATACCAGGAGAATTCATTGAAGTAACACACAACTTCGGACTAACAGTAGTCGTGAGACTAGGCAGTGGCGCAACAATAGCACTAAGCAAAGGTGTTGCACAGAAAATTTACGTAAGAGTACTTCCCTGAAGAACTTTCCTAACAAACTCCTCCCTAATCTCACTAGCAATAAGACTTCTCATTTTCCTATTAATTTCCGCAATCCTGTTAAGACTCTCACTAACTTCAACTCTCGAAAGAATTTCACATCTTCCACGTAACTCCTCTTTCAGCGCCCAAATCTTTCCCGTAACTATCAGACGTATAATATCAACAAGAACAGTATAATCTCTGGTTATGACATTAAAAGTAGTTAAATTAAGCAACTGTCTTGAAGACGTATTTATTGATATAGAAATGTTGGCAACCTCTGCAGCATCGACATCAACTACAGAATCTCCGACAAATATTGTAAAGAAACCTTTCTCTCTTAACTTACGAACAACCTGAGCTTTCAGTAAAGAACCCGCAACTCCACGCTGATTTACAAGAAATTTCTCTATGTACTCAATATTGCTAACCTTAGCAGCTTTAAATAATTTCTCAAAAATATCATACCTACTCTTTTTTAAACATATGAGAGCATAGTAGTACACTAATTCACAAATCTTAAGCAGTACTTCCCTCGTGTAGAGTTCTCTTAATTCCTTGATAATATCCT
>JAMOMD010000099.1 GCA_027068725.1 Thermoproteales archaeon
AAGAAGTTAGAACATTCCTCGACGCACTATTACTAGCATCTAAGAAACAGACAAGCCTCAGACCAGATACCAAACGCGCAATAAAAGAACTCGCAGAGAAGCTTCCTAAGAGACTATACATCGTTACGTTAGTTACTCAGATGTGTCCATACTGTCCTTACGCTGCAGCACTCGCAAATAGCTTCGCGATCGAGTCAGGTGGTAAAATTGTGTCCATAATATATGATGCGTCACTAGACCCAGAGCTAGCAGAGGAGTACGGTATAACGATGGTACCTGCCATAATAATGGGCTTTGAAGGAAACAAGGGACGACTAGAGTTTATTGGAGTTCCTTCCGAGACTGACCTGCTCGAACGTGTTGAAGAGCATCTCAAGCTTGGACGATGAAGATCAGGATACTGCTAGTAACAGGAAACGAGAACAAGAGACGAGAAGTGGAGAAGATCCTGTCCGAGTACGATATTTTCGTAGTTGAGAAAGCACCGTTCCTGAAGAAGCTTGAGATACAGGCAGACGACCTTGAGGAAATTGCTAGAGTAGCAATAGAGAACATTGCTAGAGCAGTTAAACCTATGGAAAACACGTACATTGTTGTAGAGGATGACGGACTTTTCATACATGCTCTACGAGGATTTCCTGGACCATACTCAGCATATGTGTACGAGACAATTGGACTTGACGGTATACTGAAGCTAATGGAAGGTATAGAGGATAGGAGAGCAACTTTCCGCTCAGTGTTAGGTGTACTTACGCCAAGTGGTAAAATAGGGATAGTGCAGGGTCAGGTAGATGGCTACATTGCGAAGGAGAAGAGAGGAACAGGTGGCTTCGGATACGATCCAATATTTATTCCAGAGGGACAGGATAGAACATTTGCAGAAATGAGTATAGAGGAGAAGTGCAGAGTTTCTCATAGAGCGCGTGCTTTTAGGAGACTTGCCGAGGCGATAATTAACGGCGTCTTAAAATAAGTACTGCACATATACACATTACCGCGAGTCCACACACAAGAGCAAGCTTAACATACTCTAGCAGTAACATTGCTTCGTAAGTTGGAGAATATTTACTAATCAAGCCGCACGTTATGACTTTTCCTAGTGTAGTATATGGCCTAAGCATGTACATGCTATATCTCCCGTACTCTCCTGACTGAACTATTCTAAGTCCTGTACAGTAGTACAAAGAGTAGTTTGATGGTAGTAGTATTATTAAAAAGTTCAAGTTTTTCACAGTATATAGTTTTAGAATGTTTTTCGATAAGTGAGGCTTGTAGACATACTGAACAGGTGGTGTAGCAGGATTTATACCTACAAATGATAAAACAAATATGCTATTTGAAATATTTGTAACTATAGGCTCTATATTCTGCTTTATTCTGAAAGTACAGAGTATCATAGATCTGTTCCCTATATAAATCTTGGCACATACTGGAGGTATCTCCGAACACTCTTTTGCTATTATCGTAATCTCATACCCGTACGTCGTTACATTTGTTGCTAAGGTTTTCGTCTCTATTTTCGTTATTCTACAGTTTTTTGCTATTATTGTTTTCAGATAGTTGTAGAATTGTTGTGCGAGATTGCTACCGTGTAGTATCGGTATGTGAGTTGTTAGAAGTATTGTGAGAAGTATTATTGGTATTAGTAGAACAAGTCGTCTCATTAAGGTTCAGGTATCTCAAGTGTTGAAGGTATTAACTTTTCGCGCTTCAGGTTATGTAGGAACTTCACTATGTGTGCTCTAACTAGTTTTGAGCCGCATTTGAGGCAGTATGGCTGACCGTTAATTATTGCCTGAACTTTCGTAGATCCGCAAACCACGCATCTCTTCTTTTGCTCTGACATGCTTCTCCAGACTTATGTACGTCTAAGGACTTAATAACGTCGTTAGGTATTTTAGATGTTGGCGAACTATCATTGAGGCATTTCAGTGAAATGGAGGATGTTGTCAAGCTGCTTCATGAGAAGGTCGTGGAGTTAATGCATAAGCGCGGATTTAGGCAGCTTACTCCAGTTCAGCGTCCTGCTATTCCAAAGATACTTGAGGGCAAGAATGTCCTGATAATAGCTCCTACAGGTAGTGGCAAGACAGAGGCTGCTCTTCTGCCAATATTATCCATACTTAGACAGCTGAAAGATGAGGGAAAGCTTGAGAGAGGCATATATGTGTTGTATATATCTCCTCTACGAGCACTTAACAGAGACTTACTTGAGAGACTCAGGTGGTGGTGTGAGAACTTAGAATTGAAGATAGATGTAAGACATGGCGATACTGATATAAGAGATAGAGCACGTCAGAGTAGAGATCCTCCACATATTTTAATAACAACTCCTGAAATGCTTCAAGCAATCTTACTTGGCAGAAGACTGAGAGAACACTTATCAAAACTCTGTTTTGTAATTGTTGATGAGGTTCATGAGCTAGTTGAAGATAAACGTGGTGTTCAGCTTGTAGTAACGTTAGAGAGAATTCGTAATCTTCTCGGTAGGGACTTTCAAATTATTGGCCTATCAGCGACAGTTGGAGAGCCTGAGAAAGTTGCAAAATTTCTTGTCGGTCACACGCGTAGCTGTGAGATAGTTCAGGTTAGTCATGTTCGCGAGATGGTGCTTGATGTAGTCTTTCCACAGCCTGAGGATGAGGATATAGAGATTGCTAGAAAGATCTGTGCAACACCTGACGTTGCTGCAAGACTAAGGTATATTCTCCAGCTTGTGGATCGCGAGGGTCCTGCTATAATTTTCGTAAATACTCGCTCAATGGCAGAGAACTTGGCGGCACGATTCAATGCTTGGCTTCCTGATTATCCAATAGCTGTTCACCATGGCTCTCTTTCGAAGACCGTGAGAGAAGGTATTGAGAAAATGCTTCGTGAGGGCAAGCTTAAGGCAGTAATAGCGACCTCAAGCCTCGAGCTTGGCATAGATATTGGTCACATAAACATAGTCATACAGTACACTAGTCCTCACCAGGTTACTAGACTTGTACAGCGAGTAGGTCGAAGTGGTCATAGACCTGACAAGGTTCCGAGAGGCATCATAGTTGTACATGATGTATATGATGCGCTAGAGGCCGCGGTAATAGTGAACAAGGCTCGTCAAGGCTATCTTGAGCCCGTTAAGATTCCTGAAAAGCCGTACGACGTTATGTGTAATCAGATAGTGGCGTGTGTCTTAACAAAACCGAGATGGAGTGTTGATGAGTTATACGAAGTCTTTTCTAAGGCATACCCGTACCGCTTCCTGACAAAGGAAGAACTCGAGAAAGTGCTCGAGTACATGAGCGATGAGCTGTATCCACCGCTCGTGTTCTATGGAAAAGAGAGAAAGATTGTGGAGAGACCAAGAGCTAGGCGAGCCAGGAAGGAAGTGTATCGATACTTTACATCTAACTTATCAATGATTCCTGAAGAAAAGCAGTATGCTGTAATCAATGTTAGAACTGGAGAGTACATCGGAGTACTAGACGAGGCATTTGTTGCAGAGTATGCTCAACCTGGAGTAAAGTTCGTATTTAGAGGAAAGGTCTGGACGATAGTCGACGTCACTAGAGACAAGATACTCGTCGAAGAGGCACGAGATGTAATTGGCGCAATTCCTGCATGGATCGGCGAGGAGATTCCTGTACCCTTTGAGATAGCTATAGAAGTTGGTAAGATACTCAAAATAATCGAAGAACTGTACAATAACGGAGCAACGTTCGAGGATATTGTCCAAGATCTAGCACAGCTCTTGAAGATAAGTAAGGAGACCATTAGCATAGTAGTCAAGCGAGTGCTCGAGCACCTAAAGACAGGCGTACCTGTGCCAGCCAACGATAGGATAGTTATAGAAAATATCGGGAACTTAAATATAATACATGCAACATTTGGCACACTCGTTAATAGAACTCTAAGTAGACTTTTAGCCGAGTACATAACGAAGAACTATAGCACAAGTATCAGAGAGTACAGTGATCCGTATGCTATAGTTCTAGAGGCCGGAGTAGAGCTAAATGGAGAGGAAGTACGCGACATTCTTATAAAGCTTGCAACAATGAGCGACAATGAACTTGAGCAGCTACTTGCTGAGACTATTTTCAAGTCAGGAACTTTTAAGAGAAGGTTCATACATGTTGCGAGAAGATTCAACGCAATTCCCAAGGACGCTGATCTATCATCTATATCACTAGCATCAATAATAGATGCGTTCAAAGGTACGCCAGTGCTTGAAGAAGCTATTAAAGAATATCTCGACAAGGATGTTGACTTTCAGACAACAGTTCATATACTGAGAATGATTAGAGATTCTAAGATAAGTATAGTAGTGGTGAAGCGTAGTGAACCTTCACCTCTTGCGCGCGAGATTCTCGATAGATTAAGTGGTAAGGTCGAGCTTGCTGGACCTGAAGGTCATAAAATGATAATGAACCTAAGCTTTAGGTCAAGAGTACTTAATGAACTTGTAACACTTGTCTGTCTTGACTGTCTCTGGTCCACAACCACTGTAGTTAGAGAAGTTCCAGAAGAAATTAAATGTGAAAAATGCGGAAGTAAACGCATCGGTATACTAAAATTACCAGAAGAGAAAGTGCACAAAATAATTGAAGAACTTAGACAAGGTTCAAAACGTGAAGAAATAAGAAAAGTACAGTCACTACTCGAGATATCGTCTAAGCTTGTGTCAAAATACGGAAAATTTGCAATAATGGCAATGTGTACGAGAATACCCCTAGAACTACTTGAAAATGTTCTTGAGAGACTATGTAAAGAGGCAACACAGTTAGAAACCTTTATACAGAAGTTATTTGAAGCTGAGCGAGAATTTGTAAAGTCGTACTTCGTTAAGTAGTTCTCTGAAAAACTTGTACAAGCGAGTTGCTATTGTAATTTCTGTCTCAATATCTATACAATACTTATGACACCACCTTCTTATCTGATCTACGAGCCTTTCAATATCCATAATTTCATAACTATCCCCTCTATATATTACAAATGGCGGGACATCCGAATCAACAACATTATACACATGAGAGTAGGGACCTATAGACTTTCCAGAGTATACTAACGTACCAATAGCAGTCTTAACATGATCACCAATGACTGCTCCCAGTTTAGTCATTCCTGAATGTTTTCCTAAGAACTTAATTACTCCTCTAGTATTTTTAAGATTTGAAAAAGTTGTACCCGCTCCAAGATTAACAAAACGTCCAATATATGAGTCTCCTACATATCCATAGTGTTCTTTATGTGTAAATTCACTTACAATAGTGTTCTTTACCTCTCCCCCAACAATCGATTCAGGATACACAACAGTTCCAGATCTTATATGAGAGAATGGCTGTACCTTACATCTATACAATACACATAACTTCTCTATTTTTGCACTAGAATCTATGTCGGCCTCTATTATTAGCTTGTCATCCTTAATGTCTAGTCTTCGGAACATTTCTCTCATAAGCTCAGTGTTAAGTCTAATTATATCGTACACGTAGTCTAGCTTAGTTACTTTTTCCTCATTCTTATACATAGTATTTAGTAGTTGTGATAGAGAGTCGATGTTTTTCGTGTTAATTATCTCAATGCTTGAGATGTTGTCTACTTTCAATGTGTTTGCTGGTAATGGTATTACTTTATCATATTTCGAGAGGTTTTCTCTCAAGACATTCCATCTAAGGTATGCGAATTTAAGCTCTATTTTTCTATCACTTATTTCCTCTATGAGTAGTTTTGCAAAGTTCTTCTGCAAATTTGAAGAACATATGTAATCCCTTGTGCATATTATGATATTAGTACTATACTCTCTAGACAGGCTTGTCACAACATGTTCTACGAGCCGAAATCCCCCAGCTATGAGAAGTGAGACAGGTTGTGTTAGCGAGATAGGGTAGAACTTGTGTACAATTTCTGGCGTCTCGATTAGTAGTATAGCGTCGTAGTCCATCTAAGAAAAATAGATAAAGCCCCTAAATGCTCTACGACGTGCATGTACATACCCAAGACATTAATGATAGGTAGATGTTGGAGGTGTGGAAAGAGAATATACAGGTACGACGAGTACTACGTATGTCCAAAATGTGGTGCCTTGTACTGTCCTACTTGTCATAAGAAGACCTTTGGTAAGTGTCCCTGCGATCAGACGCCACTTGAGCCAAGGTAGCGAGGGTTTTTAATTTAAATTTAAAACACTTTAGCGAGGTCCCGTGCCTGTGGTTGGTCGTGGGCTATTAGCAATAACTAGAGATCACGGAGTGCGCTCACTTAGCATAGTGTATAAGAATGCTCTGTTCACAGTACAATCCATAGCTAATGTTGAGTACTCTGCGATAGTTAGAGAAGGCAAAACTATACCACTCACAGATTCTCTAGAAAGATACACAACACTTCTGCGAGCTTTTGTATCAATAATAAACATTGCTGCAAATATGACTAACTCAAGATACTATACATTTCTGGGAGAATTTAAGCTAAATTTCAATAAGAAAAGGTTCAAGTATGAGCCTTACGTTGATCTTATGAAGAAGATAACTATAAAGATAGATACTAGAGCAATATCAATAGTTGCAGGAGAACAAGTCAAACGATTTAGAAGATCTAAGTCTGGGTACACTCCTGAAGCGATGATTGAGACGCTGACATCGATATTATGTATGATGGAGAGTCTATGAGCATTGAAATAGATGTTGAGAGAATATTCAGGAAGGTTGAACGTAAACTATCACATTCTGGGTACGTTAAGGATGTTGCATTTCCTGTAACGGGTGGTGCATTCCTCTCTTTTAGAAGAGGTTTAGAATATGTCGTCATATATGCAAGACCACGTGATAGAGAGCTCGATTCTAATGTATTGACTATACTCGACTCAATAGTTCACGTCCTTGGAATATCTGAATGCTTTATAGGAGAGATTTCTCCTTTAGGCGAGATTTCGCTGCGTAAACATCAGCCCTCTCCTGATGCGAACATAATTTCGAGGTGTAGACACTACCTTAGACTGTTATCGTCCATAAGTCAGGGTCAGTGGTTTGACCATATTAGACATCGTGCAAAGTTGCGTGCACGTGCATGTGTTGATCTTATTCGTGTTATTAGAGTAATAGAGGAAATGGGTGTTGCAGGTGTTACATGGAGAAAATGGGGCATGGGTCAGCAGCACACTCTCATAGTTACACGTAAATTATCGAAAGGCGAGCTTGCGTACTATCTGGCTCGTCTTCTAAATATTGCTAAAGAGAAATCTCTAGTCAGGTAATTTGATGATGAGGGACTAATTGCTGATTTTTGATGAAGGTTGGGGGTTCTGACACCTAACCCGCTCGGCTCATTCTCTTTCCGTCCTCTATACCTATTCCTAACATTAGGTGCATCGTCGACACCGATGCAACGCTTTTAAGACCTCAGAAACGCATAGATGCTCAATATGGAAATTCGTCAACTGATAAAGAGAAGCCTAGTAACTGTCGAAGACTGTGCAAGCATTAGAGATGCAGCAAGAGTAATGGAGAAGCACAACGTAGGACTACTAGTCGTAGTTGACAAAGACGGCAAGATGATCGGTGTAATCTCAGAGCGCGATATAGCAAGACTAGTAGCAGAAGGCGTAGATCTCGACAAGACTCCAGTAAAGGAGGTTGTGAAGAGGGAAGTTGTAACGATAAGAGAAGACGAAAGCGTTGCAAAGGCAGCTCTTCTAATGAAGAAGTATGGTATCAGACATCTTGTTGTTGTAAATAGTGAAGGTAAGCCTATTGGAGTTATATCAATAAGGGATCTTGTCGATATTGACACTGCGCTGCAGAACATTGCAAGTGTAGAAATTTGCGAAGAGGAAACTACAGCAAGCCCCTTGAAAGTAACATCATAAAAACTACCAGAGCTTTATATAGATGGTTAAATAAAAATTTGACTATACTTTTAACTCTCTTGTTTTAGTTCAGTAAGGAGGCTGTATACTGTACAGATCTATTTCGAGACCGCATTTTGGGCATCTTACTATGCTTGGCGTAGAACATCCTAAGATACTTGACATTGGGCATGTTAGGCATCCTGATTCAGGTAGTACTACTCTGAAGCTTGTTCCGCATCTTGGGCATTTTACTGTGATTATGTTGCTCATGTCTGTATTTTCGCAAAATTATTTTAAATTACTTATGAAATCTCTTTTAGATATGTCTAGAAGGATTGTTGTTAAGCTAAGCAAGTATCTCAGCGATAAGACTGGGTTTAGTGAGACTGTTCTCTGTTTTGATAGAGATTGTGTCAGTGTACGCGATGTACTAGAGGCACTATTCGAGAAGGCTCCAGTTCTTCGAGAAGAGTCTCTAATGATTATTCGCGAAGGCAAGATTATTCCGCTATCTGCAACAATATGCGAGGACTGTGAACTCGAAATTGTGCAATCACTTGTGGGTGGCTAGACTCGATAGACAACTGCCACTTCTCGGTAATGAGCTTCAGAACAAGCTAAGAAATGTTCGTGCTGCTATCTTTGGCGTAGGTGGCCTTGGATCGTTTGTCTCAACGCTACTAGCATGTCTGGGAGTGGGTGAGCTTATTCTTGTTGATCGTGATAAAGTGGCAATATCTGACCTAAATAGGCAGATACTCTACACTATTCTTGACGTTGGACGCTACAAGTGTATACCTGCGGTGAAGAGGCTTAGGGAATTTGCACCTGATGTACAGGTGGAGGGTGTTGTACTTGATGTGCGTGCAAGATCTGGAGTAGAGCGTGTTGTCGAGAAGGTCAGTATCGTGTTTAATTGCTTAGATAATCCTGAAGCTAGGCTTATCATTAATGATGTGTGCGTGCGATATCGCAAAATCATGATCTATGGAGGTGTGGAAGATCTTCGAGGAGTAATAATGTCGTATGTGCCTGACGTATCACCCTGTCTGCGATGTGTCTTCAGGTTTGGAGGTACTAGAAGAGTAAACGTGATAGCTTCCACCTGTGCTGTTGTTGCAGCTTTTCAAGTAATGGAGCTCATAAAGATACTAGAGAACAATTACGATCCTGTCCTGACGTATGTTGACTTGCGAGAACATGTCGTAACTACGTATAAGCTCGAGAGACCAACTACATGTGACACATGTCAGATCGTACATTGAGGACTGTGCGTCTTGCATTAATTGGCTGCGGTGCTATAGGTCAGGAAGTCCTCAAGTACCTCGACGAGCATCCTGAAGAGGCTACTGTAGTTGCAGTACTAGATCGAGATTTGGAAAAAGTTCGAAAAATAGTTGAAAAGCTTCGAAACCAGAGACCTACAATAGTTAGGAACCTTAACGAGTTGTTAGCAGAGAAGCCAAGTATTGTCCTTGAGGCTGCTTCTCCAGAGGCTGTTCGTGTATATGTTCCTACAATACTTGCACGAGGAATAGACGTTGTAATACTTAGCGTAAGTGCGCTTGTAGATTTTGAGCTTATCACAAGATTGCGTAAAATATGTGAAAGATCTGGAGCCCGTCTCCTAGTTCCTAGTGGGGCAATAGGAGGCATAGACATAGTGAGAGCACATGCGAAAGCAGGACTACAAGAGATTGTTCTAGAAACAAGGAAAAAGCCAGAAGCACTCGGACTATCTGTAAGCTTAGTGCAAGTTGTTTATGAGGGAAATATCTTAGACGCCATCAAGAGATATCCACGCAACTTGAACGTGTACATGACCGTACTACTTGCTACAGGTCTACAATATGAGAAGATACGTTGTAGAGTTATTGCAGATCCATCTGCCGAGGGGAATATCCATAGAATATATGTAAGATCGAGAATTGGTGAGGCTATAGTAGAAGTGAAGAATGTGACAAGTGAAATAAATCCTAGAACAAGCCTAATGGCGGCATACTCGGCTATTGATACAATACTCCAGCAGAGAGATCTATTAAAGATACTATGAACTTAGCTAGTGTCCTCTTCTAACAACGCAGCAAGCTCACGTGATGGCCTAAGTGAGGGACCCACTATAATTTCGTAGTTATCGGCGAAAAGTGAGGTATGTGAAGCAGATACTATGGAAACTTTCACAACAGAACTAAGGAACTCCCTACTCATAGATTTCACTATGACAGGTTTATAATTTACAACTCTAACAACACACCCCTCACCTTTAGGTTCAGGAGTACTAACTATCCCTTTCAATACTTTACCTACAAACATTTGATTTCTCTCTAGAGCAACCTTGTTAGCAACATCTGCCATTATTTTACTCCTTCTCTTTTTCTCAGAATCAGGCACTTGATTATCCATAACAGCAGCCTCAGTATATGGCCTTGGGCTAAACCTAGCCACGTGAACTTTGTCAAACTTTAGAAGTTCTATTAATTTAAGCGATAATTGAAAATCTTCCTCAGTCTCTCCAGGAAAACCAACAATCATATCTGTAACAATACTACACTCTGGAATTTCCTTCCTAATCTTCTGTATAAGTTCAATATATTCGCTTACCGTGTACTTTCTGCGCATTAGTTGAAGCACTTTATCGCTCCCTGACTGAACAGGAAGATGAAAATACTTGTAAACCCTCTCATCTCTCTTCACAATATCTATAATCTGATCAGCAATTTTCATAAATGCCTCCGGTTCTGACATGCCTATTCTTATGAAGTATATGCCTTCAACTTCTTTTAGAATTCTCTCAAGTAATTCAACAAGTGTGTAACCTTTATCAAAACCATATGTTGCAACATCCTGTCCTGTTAAATATATTTCTCGTGCACCCCTCTGCACAGCTCTCTTTACGTGTTCTACAATGATGTCTATAGGATAACTCTTCACTTTCCCCTTAACTTCTCGTGCAAATCTTGTCACACAGAAGGTACAGGAACATAAGCAGCCTACTTGGACAGGCACTATGTATATGTGACCATGGATTTCTGGCATGTACTGTGGTAGAATTTTCATCGGTCTATCATCTGATATGAATATCCTATATTCTCGTTTTGCAACAGCTTGAACAATATCTTCTGTATATTCAATGCTATTAGGATCGACTATGATACATTTTTGATTAAATATCTTACGTATTTCTGCTATTCTAACTTTTGCTAGACAGCCAGCAATTACGTATATTTTACTATCACCAAACTTAGAGTAAAGTTCTCGCATTCTCTTTAACTGCCTAATCTCGGAGTCTCCTCGAACCGCGCAGGTATTTATTAAAATAACGTCTGCATCATCAGGACGATCAACAAGTACGAAGCCTGAGCTCAGAAATGCTTGCAGAAGTATGTCCGTGTCTGCCTTATTTAGCCAGCATCCGTAGGTCTCAGCATATATTCTCAGCATTGTGAGGACAAGAGTAGAGGTTACCATTTAAAACCTAGATTACGGCTCAGGTCGCGATGACAAATCCCCCACCTGTGATCGGCATCGTCGTCATGCAGCCAATATCCTACGAGAGCTACATGATCATGAAGCTGAAGACTGTTCTTGCTCAGAAGAGAAGCAAGTACCAGAACATCGAGATTGTTGAACTGTCAGAATACGGGAAAGCACTAGTACTTGATGGCCTTGTGCAATCAACAGAAGTTGACGAGTACATATACCACGAGTCGCTCGTACATCCTGCAATGATAACACATCCAAATCCTAAGAAAGTACTCATAGTTGGCGGTGGAGAAGGTGCCACGCTGCGCGAAGTGCTGAAACACAGCACAGTTCAGGAAGCAATAATGGTCGACATAGATGGCGATGTCGTAGAACTTTGTAAAAAGTATCTAGAGACACTACATGCAGGCGCATTCGAAAACCCACGTGCAAAGGTAATAATAGCCGACGGCAAGGAATACATAGAAAAAACGAACGAAATTTTCGACGTTATAATACTGGATCTCACAGATCCTTACGCCTCAGAAATAGCTCAGGAACTATATACTGCAAAGTTCTATAGAAAAGTATATGAAAGACTAGCTGAAGACGGTATAATGGTTACACAAGCTGGCTCATCATTCTATTACGAAGAAGTTTATGATAGAGTACTGGAGTCTGTTAAAGAAGTATTTCCAATAGTGAAAGAGTACAATGTCTGGGTACCATCATTCGGATACGCATGTAATTTCATAATCGGAAGTAAGAAATACAATCCTGAAGAGCTAACAGTTCAGGAGGTAGACAGGAGATTAAATGAAAGAAAGGTAACGACAAAATTCTACTCAGGAAGAACACACATAGCGTTAATGAACCTGCCAATTTATAGGAAATCTAAGGTTAGATAACTTCTTTCGTTTTTCTCAATTTTATTTTAGGGAGGATTCTACGGTTATCTCATTGGTTTCTGCTTCTTTCCTTCGAGTATTGCTTTGAGACTTACACCATTCACCATTACTACTCTAAATCTGACTCCGGGCAGGTCTCCGTATGCTCTTCCTTCAGGTCCTCCGATTCTCTCGATTATGACTTCGTCATGCTCGTTTATGACGTTTAGACCGCCGTCGTATGGGACGAATGCTGTGACTATCTTACCATTCTTTACGAGTTGTACTCTAACACACTTTCTGACTGCTGCATTTGGCTTTCTTGCCTCTACACCAACTTTCTCGAGTACTATTCCTCTAGCCATTGGCGCTCCTTCGAGTGGGTCATACTTCTTGGCAAATCTCAATACTCTCCTCTTGTAGTGTAGGTCACTCCACCTGAACTTCTTCCTCTTTAGCCTAAGCTTTCGTGCTGCAAAGAGACCTACAGGACTCTTCTTGCCGGGCATGTTACCTCAGCCTCAAGGATAGGGCTCGTTTAATAAGTCATTCTTTTTACGAGAGTATTACCTTCTCAATGTCGAAGTATCTCTTGGCTAGTAGCTTTGCTCTGTTTATGTTTCTGCCCTGCTTACCTATTGCTATTGCCTTATCGTCAGGATGGACTGTAGCAATAGCGACATATCCAGAAGAGGGCAACTTCGTTATCTTAACTGCAAGAACCCGCGCAGGGTACAGACAGTTCCTTATAAGTTCCTCAGGAGTGTCGCCCTTCTCGACTACTTCAACATCCTTTCCAATAAGTTCCTTTAGCCTCTTTATGTTAACACCACCTCTGCCTACTGCTAGTGGTGCAAAGCCTTTGTCTACGACAAATATTATCCTGTTATACTGTGGGTCAATTATAGTGTCAAGT
>JAMOMD010000100.1 GCA_027068725.1 Thermoproteales archaeon
ACAGGAAGTACATAGTCACCTGCATAGTTAGGGACGTCGAACTTGATGATGAAGCTGTGAGACAGCTAATGCAGCTTCAGGAAAAGCTTCACCAGACCTATGGAAGAGATAGGAGATACTTTGCAATTGGTCTATACGATGCTGATAAGATAAAGTTTCCAATAACTTACAAACTAGTAAAAGTATCTGAAGTACGGTACATACCGCTTGGACACGATCAACAGATGACGGGCGAAGAAGTTCTCGAAAAAACAGAGAAAGGAATCAAGTATAGGAATCTTGCACTTTTTGAAGATAAAGTTCCTGTTATCGTTGACTCTGAGAATAACGTTTTAGTTATAATACCTGTACTAAACTCAGAACTACACAAGGTTACTCCTGATACGAAGAACATAATGATAGACGTAACAGCTATCGACCTAAGGTATGCACTTGATGCAATGAGAATTCTAATATATAACATTGCTGAGAGAAGTAGAACAAAGATTGTAGAGATTCCACTTATTCATGCTGATTATGGTGAGACTGTTAGACAGAAACTTCTAGAGTTTAAGAAATTTGAACTTGAGTTATCATATATTGAAGACATATCTGGACTTACAATGAGTGTTGAAGATGCTGTAAAGTATCTACTAATGGCTCGTCACGATGCATATTCTGAAGATAATAGAATAGTTGTTAAGGTTCCTCCATTTAGAATAAATGTTCTACACAGTGTTGATCTTGTAGAGGACATACTGGTATCGTATGGTTATGATAGGATAGTTCCCGAGTATCCAGCACAGCCTGTACAGGGTAGATTAACAACAAGAACAAGACTAGTGGACTACTTGAGGACTGCTCTTCTAGGAATGTCATTTCAGGAAGTGATGACCTACATAATGACATCAACTTCTCTACTAAAGACATGTCATCAAGATAGAGGACTTATAGAAGTCCTGAATCCGAAAAGCGAGCTCTACAACTGTGTTAGAACCAGCATATGGCCAGTCCTTCTAGAAGCTGCAACAAAGAACGAGGCTAGAGTATCTGAACAGTTGAGACTCTTTGACTTTGGAGAGGTAGCATATGTTGATAATGGTAAAGTAGTTCAGGACTTTCGATTATGCTTCCTCATAACAGGAAGAAGAGTAACACTCACGGACGGTCTTGTAGTACTGAGGACTCTCAGTAGACTTCTTGGCTTAGAGTTCCGCTACGAGAAGATGATTGTGCCTGGCCTAATTCCTGAAAGAACAGCAAAAGTGATTACGAAGAATGTCGAGCTAGGATATGTTGGTGAAGTAAGTCCTGAAGTTCTTTCGGAACTAGGATTCTACTATCCTACAGTCATAGCAGAGCTTAGTATAGATAAATTACTCACAGTTCTTGAGCAGGTATGATAGATAAACTACTCATAGCGTTCTCTGAAACAGACCCATTCTCAAAGAAAGTATTCGAAAAATTCGTACAGGAGAAAAACCTCAGAAAGCTAGCACAAATAAGAAATGTAGAAATCTACGAAACATCTGAAGGAGTAAAAGTACTATACGATAAGAACAATGACTTACCCTTCATAGATTACTTAGAGGAACTTAGAAAAGAAGTTAACCAAATATCAACTATAGAATACGTAATCTGTGTAAGTAGACACGAAATGAAAAATCCAAGACCACTACTCACAGTTCATACAAGTGGAAACTGGGCAAAAGCTGAGTATGGAGGAATAGATGAGAAGGTTTCTAAAGCAAATGCTAGACTCAATTGTAACATTCTCAGATTCCTGAAAAAACTTGCCGAGGAGAGAAATATCTTAGAAAAGTATGGTATATCATTAGAAGCTACCCATCATGGACCTAGTCTTGACATGTTTGTAACATTTGTTGAAGTTGGTTCAACAATGGAAGAGTGGCTTGATGAGAAATGTCATAAACTATTTGTTGACCTTGTCAATTATATCATAGAGAATTTCGAAAGTTTACTACAGGGATCTTCAAAAGTTTATAGTGTAGTTGGTGATCTTCATTATTCAACTCTTGTCAATCATGTATTGAATAATGAGTATGATGTTGGTCATATAGTGCCAAAATACGTTAAGCCAAGTAGGAAAAATATTGTTGATAGTATTGAGAGAACTTTTCCACGTCCTGACGGTGTGATAATTCACTGGAAGTCTGTTGATAAGGAAACTAGAGAACTCGTTACTTCGATAGTTACAGAGTTTGGGCTTGAACTTATTAAAAGGAAGTGAGTGTGCTCGAATTATCCACCTGATATTACTCTCCTGAGTTCTCTTGCCATTTCTTCGTATCTTCTTACTTGTTCAGGTGTGAGTGATGGCTGTACTCTCTTTAGTGCTTCCTCGAAGTGTCTTATCTCTACTGGCTTTACTTTGCCCTCCTTTATCGATTCTCTAAGTGCGAGCATTGCTGCTTCTCTTACAAGTGCTGCGAGGTCGGCACCAGTGTAGTACTCTGTTCTCTTCGCAAGGTCTCTTAGGTACTTGTAGTCTCCTTCCTTGACCTCGTCTGCGACCTTTATCTTCTTCACGTGCACCTTCAGGATCTCGAATCTTGCCTTCTCGTCAGGTGGTGGTATGTAGATTATTCTGTCGAATCTTCCTGGTCTCAGTAGTGCTGGGTCTAGGATATCTGGTCTATTTGTAGCTGCGATCACTACCACGTTCTTGAGTGGTGCAATGCCATCCATCTCGGCTAGTAGCTGGTTAACGATTCTGTCTGTGACGCCACTTGAGTCGTGTCTTAGTCCTCTTGCTGGTGCTATTGCATCTATCTCGTCAAAGAAGATGACACAGGGAGCAGC
>JAMOMD010000101.1 GCA_027068725.1 Thermoproteales archaeon
TCCTGACATAAAGCAGGAAGTTGAGAAGGTGAAGAAGGTATGGGAACGATACATAAACAGGAACTACTTTTACTGAAAACTAGGCTAGAAATAGAGAGATGATGAAGGATCAACCGTGTGATAGGATGATCGAGACTCGCATGGACTGATAAGCTCACAACGTCTCTTCCTTTATTACATCAAGAACAATTGCAGGACATACACGCTTGACTCCTCTTATCTTAGAAAGCTCCTCGTGTATCTTGCTTATCTCTTCGCTATCCTTAGCCCATATTATTGTCATTATAGAGTGGTCACCTGACGTTATTGCAAGAAACTTCACGTTAGGCATCGTCTTAAGCTTGTCAACTACTGAGAATAGGTACTCTGGCTCAACGTCTATTCCTGTTATGGAGACTGATCTGTAGCCAAGCTTTCTCGGATCTACAACTATCGTGTACCTTTTTATGACGCCAAGCTGTTCTAGCTTTCTCACGCGCTTCATTACTGCAACGTCGCTGAGCTCGACCTCGCGGGCTATCTCACTGAAGGGTGCGCGAGCGTTCTTGGACAATATTTTCAAGATTTTGAGATCCTTCTCATCTAGCTCTGGACTGTTAAAGAGCTGTGTTGAGCTCACGAGTGCGTGAGTGTCCTTGACTAGTTATTATACGATGCTGAATTTCGGCTCAGCGAGTAGAGGCTTCATCATGTTTTCAGCGAAGTGAAACTTCATCACTGACCTTCTTCTGGAGGCTGTGGGTACATTATCTCGGCCATGACTAGCACCATGCCGAATACTCCGGTGAACGCCACCGCGGCGCCTAATATTGCCAACACTATGTTTCTCAGTATCTCTCCTCCAACCCAGCTTATTGCAAGTCCTCCAAGCGATAGAGCTAGTGATATGCCTAGTCGACGACCTGATATATGTACCATCGTAATCTCTTGTACAGTCAGCACATAATGCTTATAGGTAGTACTAGTCCGTGTAACATCATGTCCAAGAAGGTAGTCGGCGTGATAATTGGCGTTGTCATTGCTGCAATAATCATTGGCGCCATCGTAGCCTTGACGTGGCACAAGGCAGCGCCAGCTAAGACTACGGTCACCGTACCGACAAAGAAGACAACAACAGCACCACCGCCAAACGTCACGCTCCTCAAGAGGAAGGAGCACATGGTCTTCGGCACGTTAATGCCATGGACTGTCGAGTGGAACCCGTGGAACATTGCTGTTAACGCCTGGATATACGACTACATAGTACTATCACCAACAAACGGCATACCCATCATACGCAACCCAATCACTGGCGATGTTGAGCCATTCCAGTGCAAGTTCAAGGTAATCAGAGGTCCCCTCAAGATCAACGGCTACATGTGGAATGACACGCTCAAGAAGTGGGTCAAGGTCAACGGCACAGCACTAAACGCAGTAATATTCAACTGCAAGCTCGGCGTATGGCAGGACAACCAGACAGAGACACTGTGGGACATAATCTACGAGTACTACAGGAACTGGGAGTGGTGCCACAAGGCAGGCAAGAACGACAAGCTATATGACGCAGCATACGCATCAGCAGTATGTCCATCCTTCCTGCCAATAATCAAGGCAATTAACGTAATTAACAAGACCGCATTCATAGTCTACGTAAACTACACACACCCATACGCAGGCAAGATTGTTGCAAACGCAATCTACTGGCCACAGCTACCATGGCCAGAAGTCTACGCAATTGAGAAGCTTGTTGAGGAAGGAAAGGTAGCAGTAACAGAGCAGACAGCAAAGAGCGAGAACCTGCCATGCATAGACCTGAAGACACCAGACACAAGTAGCTACTGCCTAAGCTGTGAGCTAAAGAAGCTAGCAGAAGAAGGAGCAATACCACCAGCAATAGCAAACGCACCAGCAGCATGGAAGAAGATTCTCGGAACAATAACACCAAAGGAGGCAAGCAAGTACTACATGCTGGCATACGACTTCATTAAGGCACATGGTCACGCCTGGATAGGAGATGGCTACTACATGATTGACCGCATCTACATTTCAGAGAGAGCACTAATACTGAAGGTATGGCCAAAGTACCCAATCCACGGCAAGGCATTTGACTACATACTGAGAGATGTACTTGGACTAAACGTAACGCCAGTACCAGATGATGTATGGAAGTACAAGACACTAGTCATAAAGCAGGTCGGCAGAGACGTTGCACCTGAGGAGGTAATTCACGGCATCCTAACAGGATATCTGTGGAACATTAACCCATCAGTAGCCATACAGCTAATTCAGAAGGGCTACAGAGACTACCTGAAGGTATACCCACTAGGCAACGGCTACGTAGACCTACTATTCAACCCAGCACCACCCGACAAGGAGGCTAAGGCACGCGGCATTTACTGTAATCCATTTGAGTACCCAGAAGTCAGGTTCGCATTCAACTACCTGATTGACAGGAACTGGATCGTGAAGAACATATACTACGGATATGCAATACCAATGTACTTCCCAGGCATACCACCACAGTACAGAGCAGACTACGAGATACTAGCACCAATCATAACACAGCTAAAGCTTGGCTACAACCCACAGTATGGCAAGGAGCTCATATTCGAGACATTGAAGAAGCACGGCTACATCTACAAGAATGGCCACTGGTACTGTCCACCAAATGCAACAGGTGGAAAGCTAGTGCCAGTCACAATAATTGTTGCGAGAAGAGTAGAGGATCAGAGATACGAGATCGGCGCATATGTTGAGCACATACTAGAGGAGCTAGGCTTCAAGGTTGTTGACAAGAAGATCACAGGAAGAGAGGCATAC
>JAMOMD010000102.1 GCA_027068725.1 Thermoproteales archaeon
GCATAACTAAAAACAAAACACAAATCATAACAAAATCAACAACTCTCCCAAAACTTTTCATTCCTATTTAATATCTTAACTTTCCGCGTTATCTCTCTATTTTTAAATTCTACCGAAATCTTTCGACCTCCTATTTCTCCCTAATTTATTCCAAGACACCGTTCTCACCTGCTCTTTACTCAAGTCTGTGTGCTCTACGTGATGTTTAAATGACAATTCATCATCGTGTTAGTGTATGGCAACTCCTGAGATTGCTGAGCTTGATCTTTCAAAGGAGTTTGATGAGGAGTTGTATAGGCTCTTTGTAGAGCGTTATGGTGTTGATTTCAAGGCGTGCATGCAGTGTGCTACATGTGTGTCCGTTTGTCCACTATCTGAGATATGTCCTGGAATGCCTAGAATCGACATGTTGCTTGTGGGTCTAGGACTGTTTGATGAGGTTGCTAAGAGGCTTGACCCATGGGTGTGTGATCAGTGTATGGAGTGTTCTAGACATTGTCCACGTAGAGCAAATCCGGCAAAGGTGCTTGCTGCCCTGAGAGAGATAATGACTGCAAAGTATGATGTTACTGGAATTACTAAGAGGTTCCTTAAGCTGAGACTCAGGAAGTCAAAATCCTGAACGTGTTATTACACTTCGTTTGGAAGTATAGTACAGTTTAGTGTAATAAAGCTGAAAAATCGTTGTAAGGTTCTCTTCGTCGAGTTACATGACCAAGGTTGGTGTTTATATATGCACATGCAGGGCCGTTTCTGAGATAATTGATGTTAACAAGTTGGCTGAAGAAGTGAAGAAGATTGAGGGTGTCGAGGTAGTCAAGTTCATCAAGTCGTGCTATGACTATGACGAGATAATCAAGGATCTTCAGGAGAAGAAGATCGAGCGTGTCGTTATTGCAGGCTGTTCCCCAAGATATGTCCTAGATATTGCTCGTGAGAGAATAACATCTGCAGTTCCTGACATTAGTCCACTCTGGATAGAGGTTGCGCCAATACGTGAGCAAGCAGCTTGGGCTCACCGTGACGATAAGCAGCGAGCATTTGAGGCAGCGCTCACGTTCATAAAGGCATATGTTGCACGTGTCAAGGCTGCTCAGCACATTCCAAAGGAGATTGAGGTTGAGCGTGTAAAGCGTGCACTTGTCATTGGTGCAGGAATTGCAGGTCTAACAGCTGCTGTAGATCTAGCAGACATGGGTATTGAGGTCATCGTAGTGGAGAAGAGACCATACGTTGGTGGTAAGGTAGTACAGTTAGCAAGATACTTCCCCAAGCTATGTCCACCATACTGTGGTATCGAGTTCATACTTGGCAGGCTGCGTGCTAGAGCTAATCCACTGATTAAGATCTACACGAATGCTGAGGTGCTTGAGGTATATGGATCGCCAGGCAAGTTCAAGGCTAAGATAAGGATTAACCCAAGGTATGTTGATCCAGAGAAGTGTCTAGCCTGTGGAAAGTGCAGTGAAGTATGTCCAGTAGAGGTACCTAACGAGTTTGACTTTGGACTATCAAAGAGAAAGGCAATCTACCTGCCACATGAGCTAGCATGGCCATATGCTCACGTTGTTGATCCAAACGCATGCCTCGAGATCAAGAACCCAGGATCCTGTGGCAAGTGTGTTGAGGTATGTTCAACAGGTGCAATAAACCTGAAGGAGCAGCCTAGAGAGATCGAGGTTGAGGTTGGCGCAGTCATAGTAGCCACAGGATGGGAGCCTTATGACGCTACAAAGCTCGAGCACCTTGGCTATGGCAAGTACCCGAACGTCATAACTAACGTGCAGATGGAGAGACTGCTCGCACCTAATGGTCCAACAAAGGGAGAGCTAATTGTGCCGGGAACAGGCAAGAGACCAAAGAAGATCGTATTCATCCAGTGTGCTGGTCAGAGAGACGAGAATCATCTGCCATACTGTAGCGCAGTGTGCTGTGCAGCCACGGTCAAGCAGGCCATAACGATTGCCGAGAGATATCCTGACGTGCAGATCTACATCTTCTACATAGACGTCAGAACGTTCGGACTATACGAGCTATTCTACAAGCAGGCAGGCAAGTACCCGAACATCTTCTTCATAAGAGGCAGAGCTTGGAAGGTCGAGCAGGACCCAGCAACAGGAGAGCTCATTGTACATGCAGAGGACACAATACTTGGCAGAAAGGTCAGCGTGAGAGCAGACCTAGTAGTGCTAGCCGTAGGTATGGTACCATCACTGAGGTACAACCCACCAAACTGGTACAAGTCAGGAGTTGGCAGATCATGGGAGCAGGAGCTGCTTAAGATACCGAGACACCAGTACTTCGTCGAGAGCGACTACATCTGCTTCCCAATGGAGACGAAGAGAACAGGAATCTACGCATGTGGCTGTGCCATGTGGCCAATGGACGTGCAGATGAGTGTAGCAACGGCACATGCTGCAGCAATGAGAGCAGCATCAATAATCTTGGGCAAGGCAAGGACAGAGTACTCATACCTGACAGATCCAAACCAGATCAGGATCGACACAGTCAAGTGTACACAGTGCAAGAGATGTACAGAGGAGTGTCCATTTGACACGTACTCATTCGATGAGCGCGGCTATCCAAAGCCTGACCCACTCAAGTGCAGAAGATGTGGAATATGTGTTGGCGCATGTCCAGCAGTTGCACTATCACTACCATACCACAACACTGACCTCATAATGAGCATGATCAAGAGCGTCGAGATCAAGTCTGACAAGCCACAGATCATAGTCTTCGCATGTGTCAACGACGCATATGCAGCACTCGACATAGCACTAAAGCAGGGCAAGACC
>JAMOMD010000103.1 GCA_027068725.1 Thermoproteales archaeon
ATTGCACATGAGGTGGGGCATATAGTGAACAGAGATCACGTACATTGTCTACTGTTCACTCTGCTCAATGCCGTAGTAGTGTACTGTCTATATCTCATAGTTACAACGTTCACGTTTCCACTGTCTGTCAGTTTCCTGCTCTTCCTAGGCTACATCGTCAGTGCAATGTTCTTAGCAAGACACATGGCAAGAAAGGCCGAGCACAAGGCTGACAGATATGCAATTAGTGTTGTTGGACCGAGATCGCTCATGATGGCTCTGATAAGAGTTGCATGGAGAAGTCTTGTTGCAGAGCTTAATAGTGGCGTAAGCTACATTTTCAGTAAGATATTCTCATCACATCCACCTGTTATTGATAGGCTAATGAGCACCATGTTCTCACTGTAATACCACATAAGTTACGTTACTGAGAAGTCAACGTGTACAACACGTAGTTTTAGTGCAGATCTTCTCCACACTTAGCCAGATAGTGCACCTAGCTGAGAGCAGAGGAGCACGCGATATAGCTACTCTAGCAATTGAGCTCGAGCGAGAGCTTACTAGGATAATTGCGAAGCTCGTTGACCTGAAGATGCTTCTTGACGATATTCTGGAGATTGAGCTTGGGACACGTGAGGAACTTGCCTCACTTACAAAGATTGAGAACGATGTCATTGATGTGCTTAGAGAGTCCTCGACAAGATGCGTCACTATGGAGGAACTGCTGCGTAGACTAAGCTCGTATGCTCACGCTACGACGATCATGGCTGTTAAGAGATTGAAGAAGCTGAAGCTTGTGGATCTTGACGTTGATGTTGATTCAGGAGGTAAGCCAGTTGTTAAGATCTGTCTCAGAACAGCGTCACGCGTGTGAGAACGCTTTTATGTTTCTAGCTTAGACTAGTCTAAGTAGGCATGTACGATGTACCTTTCGTTCCATCTCCTGAAGTAGTGATAAGGAGAATGCTACAGCTTGCAGATGTCAAGGAGAACGAGGTCGTGTACGATCTTGGCTGTGGAGATGGCAGAGTTCTCATAATAGCCGCAAAGGAGTTTGGTGCACGTGCCGTAGGAATAGAGATCAGGAGAGACCTCTACGAGCAGTGTCTCAGAAGGATACGAGACCTCAATCTCGAGGATAGGGTCAAGGTCATACATGGCAACTTCTTTGAGTACGATCTCTCTGATGCTGATGTGATAACGCTGTACCTGCTCACGAGTGTCAACGAGAAGCTTCGTCCTAAGCTTGAGCGTGAGCTTCGTCCTGGTACAAGAATTGTTAGTCACGACTTCGAAGTACCAGGATGGAAACCCATAATCATAGAGGACCTGTACGAAGAGTGGCGCAGTCACAAGCTATTCCTCTACAAGATACCTGGAGCAGAGATACCAATACCTACAGGAAAAGACATTGACGAATCACAGCTAAGCGACGTGGAGAAGAAGATACTAAACTACATTGATGGATCGACAAGCATCGAGACTATTGCTCAGAAGCTTGGAACAACTATGAGGTTCGTGCGTGAGGTTGTGCAGAAGCTTCAGAAGCTTGGACTTGTTAAAGAGATTAAAGTAATCAAGGAGCCAATGCAGTGAACCTTTATCACTCCTCCCATACCTGACATCACTTCTCGATGAGCGAGCCCGTACAGGACATTGACTGTAACATAGACACTGTTGAGAAGCTTGTAGAAGCGTACAGGAAGATGGGTGGATACGTTGCTAGACACCTAGCTGAGGCTGCCGAGATCTTTGTAGAAATGCTTCAAGATCCTGACGCTGTTGTGATGATGTCATTCACGGCAAACCTCGTCGCTACAGGACTCAGAGGACTGATCGCGGACATGATCAGGAGAGGATTCGTTGACGTGATCATAACTACTGCAGGAACACTCGATCACGATATCGCACGTGCACAGGGAGGACAGTACCTTGTCCACACGTTTGACACAGACGATGTTAAGCTCAGGGAGGAGGGCTATCACAGGATTGGGAACATAATTGTCAGGTTCGAACATTATGGACAGCTAATTGAGAAGACTGTACACAAGGTTCTTGACGAGCTTGTTAATGCGAGAGGCATCACAAGAATTGGAGTTCGTGAACTAGTCTGGCATGTGGGATCCATGCTGCAGGACGAGAACTCGATACTCAGGATGGCGTACCTACACAAGGTCCCCATATACGTTCCCGGCTTCGTCGATGGTGCCTTTGGGACAGCAATAGTGACGTTTAACGAAATGCAGAGAGCAAGATCAAGACCTCAGGTAACCGTGGATGTTCTCAAGGATGAGCGTGAGCTAATGGAGATTGTCTACTCTGCGAAGAGGCTAGGTGGACTAATCGTTGGAGGTGGAATAAGCAAGCATCACCTGATCTGGTGGAGCCAGTTCAGAGAAGGACTAGACTATGCAATATATGTGACAACTGCCGTAGAGTGGGATGGCTCTCTGAGTGGAGCAAGACCTAGAGAGGCCATAACATGGAGAAAACTTAAGCCAACCGCAAAGAACGTGTACGTGTTCGCTGACGCAACTGTAGTATTGCCAATAATTGCTGCCTATGCCTTGACTAAGCTTAAAAGTAGAGCTAGAAGACGACTCGAGTGTTTAGATACCTGAACTATCTATCGCTGCTGCTTGTAGGTCTCGTATCGTCTCTACTGACTGTCCATGCCGTATCTAGGCTGAGACACCCAAGATTTCTCGCACCTGATGCACACAAGCCGTATCGTGTACTTGTTCCAAAGATTGGAGGAGCATGCATAGTCGTGGCATGCTGCATGACAGTCGCAACGGCTCTCGTG
>JAMOMD010000104.1 GCA_027068725.1 Thermoproteales archaeon
CTCTCTGAAATATTATACAGCCATTTTACGACAAATTTCGTCTCTACATGTCCATATCTGTTGTAGATTGTACGAAAGTGATTATATATGAAGTAAAGCCCTTTATAGTAGAGTTCTAACTTTCTCCTCTCGACTTCTTGCTTTATTATTGCTTCCAGTTTTCTAATATTCTCTCTAATAGGCACTATGAAATACGCTATTGCTTCTTTATAAAGCTCGGCATGTCTAGCATGTAGTTTTACAAGTTCGGCATATTCATCAGGTTCAATCTCTTCAGGAGCCTCAAGTTCCTCCCTAAACGGTCTTACTTCAAGCGCGGTCTTAACGAGTCCCCTAATTTCGAGTCTTGCAATCACTGAATAAAGTGGCGGATTGGCTAGGTACGGTCCTTTCTTAGCAGGAATAAAGCGGTACTTCCTTAATGGATGCTCGATTTCTCGAGAGTCAAGGAACATCTTGAGACCATAGATAGCTTTGTCAAAGATGACGTAAGTAGGTGGTCTACCACTTACCTCAGTACAAATTGTCAGCGAGCCTAGCTAGTAGCCATAATTCAATGTCATGATAATCACGTATAGCAGGATCTTACGTCAGGATAAACCATTCGCTTAACGATACTTCCTCGAGACCCTGTAAATTTGCCCGAGCAGATTCCACTGAATACTTTGGAGTTCATTAGTATCCGACAGTACTAGCCCTGCACTTAATTAAATACTGAGAGAAAGCTTCCTTGCGAGGTCCTGTAGCTGTAGATCAGCAATGCGAGCCTTCTTCATTCTTTATGTGGTATCTGTACTCGAGAACGTCATCACTCGTTTAGTAGAAGGCTTAGGATCTCTTTAATGCCCTTCTCGAGGTCTTTTACTTCGACTAGTGCTATTGCGCTTGGTGATTTTACGAATCTGACGTATTTTGCCTCTGATAGTTTTGTTACTATGGTCTTCTCGTCAGATCCTGTACAAGCTGCGATATCGTTTATTGTGAGGTAGTGTCGTGTGCCTACTTTGCTTATTTTTGATCTTATGCAGGTTGTTGCTTCTTCTACCTTAGCCTTTGCGTAGTACTCTATTGTGTTTCCGCTCTTCTTCGCTATTCCTAGGTCTGTGAGGAATGTTATTATTGTCCTGAATGCTACCTTGTTAACCCAGCTGCTTGGAGATATTTCTGATATTCTATTGTTTAATTCTTGGTAGAGCTCGTCGATGTTTACTTTCCCAAGCTCTCTAATTATGTCACAAGCTATCTTATACTGAACAAGTCGTTCATATAGTATCTGATGCATTACTTTTCTGAAGGCTGACATATTGTTAATTGACTTACATATTTTCTCTGAATCTTCTTCACATATTTTGACCTTTCCCTGAGATACTGTTATCACTCTAATATTTCTTAGAAATCTAGTTATGTCACCGACACCTCTACCAAAGTCAAGTCCAAGCTTCTTAAGCTCGTCAGGTGTTGCTTCTCCTTTCTCGCAGATATGTTTCAGGTATGCTAGTATTCGCTCAATTTTTACAGGTGGGATCGGTATGCTACGTTGTGTTGTTAACATTCCTTCAACAGTGTACTTTCTCTAAGTATTCAGCTAGCTGAGCTTAATCTAAAGTAATAGCTAGGTACTAGCACAATATGTATCTAGCAGATAGTTAACGTATACGCAGCAGAACCAGCTCAGGTAAGGAATAGGCCCAATTGACACAAATCTACACCCAACTTCTCTCATTACTGAGAGATCACTTTGCGTAAACCCATCCTGATCACCAATAATGAAAGCAACATCTCCACTACAGATATCTCGAAGATGCTTATCTACAGGATCCCCCTCCTCAAAAAGACACACTAACTTCACACCATCTCTCTTAAGCATTTCTAAAAACTGTCTAAAATTCATATCAAGAACCTGCACACTTTTCTCAAAGATAAGTTTCAAAACCTCACTCTCACTATCAATCCTCCTTCGTGGAACATTACTAATATCAAACTTCAATATCCTACAGGGAGAACATCCGTCAAGCACAGTATATACAACAACATCGTGTCTAGGACCATATCTATCGAACAAGCATTCAAGTACGAAATCTAGAACAACATCAAACCTACCTGATGAAGCTGGAGATTTCGGATTTATATTATCTAAACATGCAGTGTTTGACTTCAGTACAAATATCCTCACCACAGGTAGGGAAGAAGGTCTCGGAAAACTATCTACTTTTCAGGTAATTACAACAGGACTGGAGTCTCCTTAGGTTGTCTTTGTCGTGGATGAGGAGGATGAGGACACTTTTCCAAGTGGCTCCTTCTTCTTTCTCTCCTCTTCTGGCCTCACCTTCAGGATGCCGAAGAAGATTGCACAGTTGATGCATAGCGTCTTTGTCACCTGGTACTTTGGTATGACTGCTCCCTGCTTCTCAAGCTCCTTAGCCAGGTCAGGAGGTACTGGAGAATATGTGAACGTCACTCTCACAGCCTTAGAACGTGGCACCATTTTTCCACAGTTCTCACAATATACGTGGCCTTCCTTGCCTTTGTCACCCTTGTGTCGTCCTCGGTTCTTTCTCTTCTTTGGCACGTGTCTTGAGGTTGGTCGCTTTTTAAAAACTTAACGAAGCGAGGTTACCTTCTCACGTTTCTCGGCAGTATATAGTCCTTGGGTGCCTTTGGAAATACCTCGAGGTACTTTCTCAGCACTTTCGGTATCCTGACTGCGCCATCTGGCTCTTGATGGTTCTCAAGTATGGCAGTTATTGCACGTGTCGTAGCTATTGCAGTGCTATTCAGC
>JAMOMD010000105.1 GCA_027068725.1 Thermoproteales archaeon
TTCTCAAGAGAGGAACTACTCTCAAAGCAACTCTATATGCAACTGACCATTACGGTACTGAGATTGCAGATGTTCCATACTTCATGGGTGTCTCGTTCATACCAGAGGATATTCTTAGGCTTCAAGACCCAACCACAATCCCAGGACAGGTGCATGACGTTGTACTTACGACTTAATTTCTTTTTATGAGGTGATCTGAAGTGACTATAGTAGCAAGACTTCCCAGGAAGAAATACATTGTCTCTGGATCGTCTGATGAAACTACTGTACCTCTTGCTGGAGGCTCTGTTACAGTCGACATTGAATTCCCAGAGATTTCTAGAGTTTTGACACTGCAGTCTGTCGCAGTAGATACTAATCCTGCAGTTGAAGTTTCAATTCCAGAAAATGTAAGTTATGATGGAAACAAGCTTTCTATGACTCTAGTCTTTGCTGCTGGAACTACTATGAGAGCAAATGCGACTGTTATTGGAGAATGATGTCAGGATACTTCATTGAAGAGTCTGAAACTGCAGTACACTATGACGGTGCCGGGGTAGTAGAAGTAGATGTAGAATTTCCTCAGTTCAGAAGAGTAGAAAAAGTAATAAATGTAGCAGTTCAGACTTCAAGTACGGACATCGACCCCGGCACCGTCAACTTAATTCAAATCAATGGAAATGTAGTCAAGATTACAATAGTTGGTATTGCAACAGAGTGCGATTTAACAGTTAAAGTAACTGCATTGGGGTGGTAGTTTGACTCTAGGTTGTACTTCTGGAAAGGTCGGAACTGCATATGCAGTATATCAGCTAAAGGTAGAAATTGATGAGCTAAGAAGCATAATTAAAGATTTAACAGAAAGAGTTGAAGTTCTTGAAGCCAAGGTCAAGTCTCAAAACAAGACAACGACTAGTAAAACTTCGAATTCTACTGCAAGAAAGACTAAATGATTTCTCTTTTTTTGTTCTTTCAAAGAAAATATTTAAGCTATATTAGTACAACTCTATAGTAGAGGTGATAAGATGAACCTTGGAGTTACACTAGAGATTAAAGGACCTGTATCTAAAGCAGTAGGAGGATTTTTGCCAGACGACGACCTACTAAGAGATACTTTTGAGTCTGTAGTCTCTTACGTCTCAGAACAAATAAGCACTGGAGCAGGAAGCTTTGGAGACATCATCTCTGCATATTCGAAAACAGTCATTGCAGAATGGTATGTCGGAGAAGCACCTCCAGGTCTCAACTTTTCTAACGGAGTTTGTTGCAGTGGAACCAAAGTACAATGCACTACATGGAAGGCATATTGGATAGATGTTGCTGCAGCATACTCTCCGCTAGATTTTAAAAACAAGTACGGTCACTGGCCAAGAATCTGGTGCAAAGAAAACGGAAATACTTATCAGGCTGGAGAAATACAAGGACCTTGCGAAGACGGTCTTGGAAGAGCAGGAGGATATGTAGGATGGGACAAGTTCAGAGACTTAGTTGCATTCGCTCTTGCATCTTTCAAGCATAACTTTGAAGCTCTTCTTGGAGCTTTTGCTAACAGACCAAAGCTACCATGCAACAAAAAGTGGTATCTGCCAAACTTAGTCTATGCTCCAGCTGTAGAAGATCTAGAGAAGAAATGGTCTGCAAAGATAGTTGCACCTCCAGTTGCAGTTCCTCCTGCAAGCTATCAATTCGACGTCTTTCCGACTCCTCTGCTTGTACTCAAAGTTGGAACTAAGTGTCCGAAGAGTACAGAAGCATACATTGAGTTCTGGGACTCTAAGAAGCAAGATCTAGTGCAGCCGCAAAAGGTAACGTTTCCTCAGGGAGAGTCTGAGACTATATTCTATCTGAAGAGTCTTCTTCCTTCGATAAGCAAAGGATATTTCAATATCAATCCCGTAAATAGCGACATGTGCGTTTCGTATGTAGACGTAGTCTTCCCTCCTGTGCTATAATGCAGGAGGCTTGATCATGTCAAAACTATCGCCAATACTAAGAAAGGCAACTGGTCTAGATTCAACTTTAATTGACTGCGTAGTAGAAGTAAGGCCAGACAAAGAAGAATACGTACTTGAGCAATTGAAAGAAATGGGAATCAAGGTAGACAACAGTCTTATCTCACAGCCAGTCCCTGGTGGAGACTACTACATTCCAGCTTGGATTCCGAGTAATAAGCTTGAGCAAGTAGCAGAGATCAGTGGAGTTGTAATGATTTACAAGAATATGCCAAGAGCTGCAGGTAGTTGTCATGAAGAAGCAGAATCAAGTTACTTTACTATCAACGACCCACTTCTTGGAGAAATCAAGATTCCAGATGTAGAGATACCAAAAGCTGCAGTAATCAATGCTATTGCTCCGAACCCAGCTGCTCTAATTGGTACTCTTATTTATCCTTTTGCAGGAATCAATCCTTTCATGAAGATTAAGATCTTTCCAACTTCTGTCACAGCTTCTATACTCAAAGACGTAAGTACTAGAGACGGAGCAGGAGTTACAGTTGCAATTTTGGACACAGGCTCACCTGCTGCAGTTCCTCAATTTGCAGGAAAAGTAGGTACATTAGAGCAGTATACGCTTTGGCCTGAGCCACCTTTAGACTTTATGGGTCATGGCTGCATAAAAAAAGATTGTAGAATTACAACATCTTTTTGTGGAACTATGACTCTTGAAGAATTTTGGAACAGAGTTGACTCAGAAGTTATACATGCAAAAGATGGAGAATTCAAAAGACTTAACGTAAGAGACTTCGTCAATACAGAAGACAGACAGACTAGAATTCTTGGAGTTTTCAGAACTTCTGC
>JAMOMD010000106.1 GCA_027068725.1 Thermoproteales archaeon
ACGGCGAGATTGAAGAGACTATTGAAGCGGCGGGAGAGGAGGAGACTGAGGAGTATTATCAGGAAAGTGAGGAGGAGACCGAGAGTGAGGAAGGTAGTGAAGGTTCTGAGTAAAGGATTATTAGTCTAGTCTGTCTCTCCTTCACTTGATGCTGAACATAACCGTCCTGAAGTACGAGGGTAACTATCTTGAGATACTTGTGAAAGGAGAGACTCATACACTATTTGCACCACTGATAGACTACTTGCTTCGCCATCCTGATGTTGAGTACGCAATGTACGACGTTGATCATCCACTCTTGCAGAATGTCAAGTTCAGGATAAAGACTAAGAGTAGAGATCCTCTTGAAGTTATTCGTGAGGTAGTTTCAGAGATTTTGAAAGACATTGACGAATTTCGTGATAAACTTCTTTCACAGCTGTAATTAACCAAGATTTTAAATTTCTGCACCTACCATAGATTAAGATGGTTCTGAGAGTTGCAGTTGGCTCAAAGAACCCTGTCAAGGTTGAGGGCGTTAGAAGAGCCTACGAGTTTCTTCACCTTGAGGCAGAGGTCTTTCCTGTAGAAGCATCATCAAAAGTCTCGAGACAGCCAAGAAGTCTTGAGGAGACTGTGAAAGGTGCACTTAACAGAGCATTTGATGCATTAACAAAGACTGGTGCAGATCAAGGTGTTGGTGTTGAGTCTGGTCTCATGCATGTTCCATACATTAATAGAATAGTTGATGTTACTGTCGCAGTAATAGTCGATAAGAATTCTAGAATAAGCGTTGGGCTGAGCCCTGGATTTGAAATTCCTCCACCATTCGTTAGAAAATTATATGGGGAAGATACAGAGCTTGAGGAAATTGTTGCATCAGTTACAGGAGAGCCAAACATTGGAGAGAAAGGAGGTTTCATAAGTTTTCTAACATATGGAAAATACGAACGTGTAGAACTTGTTAGACAAGCAGTAATAATGGCCCTGATCCCGAGAATCTGCCCAATAAGGTCAGAGTTTGGATTCGAGATTAGTCACAGCACTTGAGCCAGTATAGAGCAGAGTATCTAGCAACTTCAGGATCTGCATATACTGCAATTCTTTTTCCACATTTCAGACACTTCACGTGGTAGAACACTAGGACCTTGTTCTCGACCTTGACTTCCTCTGTCTCAATAATGAAGTTCTTCACTACCTGACTCATCTAATGCACAGACCTGAGCTAGGGTTTATGTAGATTATACAACACGAGACACACGTGGAGTACCTAGTAGTGAAATGTCCAAAGTGTGGTCAAGCATCAGCAATGAAAGCTGGAGCTCGCTCACACATGTGTCCATACTGTGGAACAGTGTTCAGACTTGAGGAAGCTACAGTCATTGCACGTGCGAAGTCAGGAAAGGAGGCTAGAGAGATAATTAAGCAGATTAACCTTCCCAAGGGACTTAGAGAGAGACTGTACGGAAAAGGCTAGTATTGAGCCTCTTCTCCTGGTGATGAGTCAAGGGCAGCCGACTGTTAGTGAGGAGTACGACGGGGTCTGATCAAACTTGTGAACTTACCCTGATGGCACTTCTTTCAATTCTTCAGGTGAGAACCCCTCGAACAGACCGTACTTCTCAGCTTCCTCAAACAGCTCCTTGAGTACTTGAATGTAGTCACGCTCACCTTCCTCAACCTCATCCATGAGCTGCTGAACTAGCCTTGTCCTCTCCTCAGAGACTAGGTCACGGAACTTGCCGAGCTCACGTAACTTCTTCTCAACCTCTAGCAACTTCTGTGCCTCCTCCTTCTTCCTTGTCCTAAGCAGGAGCTCTCGCACCTCTTTGTCTCCCGTCAGGAAGTAGTACACCTTCATGCCCTTTCTCGTCGGTATCAGGTAGTTCGTCTTGCCCACAGTTATGGTGTATCTTCTCCTAAGGAGAACCTCGACAATTCTCGCATATGTTGATGGTCTACCAATGCCCTTCTGCTTCATCTCAGCCACAACCTCGCCCTCAGTCATGGGCTTGGTCCTCGGCACTCTCCTTGGCTGTGATAGTAGCTCAGCAATTTCGAATGTTCCTGTTGGTAACTTCTGCTCAAGCTCGTAGAGCTTCAGCACCTTCAGGAAGCCCTCCTCGACAACTCCTGTGACCTTCTCAACCTCGACCGTGACCTTCTCTGTGCCGTCCTGTGACTCGATAGTTATCTCGTATCTGCTCTTCCTGACCTTGGCAGGTCTCATCTGGCTAGCTATGAATCTCCTGAATATGAGATCGTACATTGCTAGATGCCTCGGCGTGAGCCTAATCGCTAGCTGTAGAACACCACCAGCAACTAGTGCACGAAGCTCCTCAGCATCTATTGGTCTTGTTGGTCTAATACACTCGTGAGCACCAATGTGACCTCCAATTATCCACTGCCTCGGCACGAACTCTGCTTCTCCAAAGTTCTTCGCAATGTACTCACGTGCAAGTGCGATACCTGCAGCTGAGACTCTTGTGCTGTCTGTTCTATGGTATGTTATTAGTCCAGCCTCGAACAGCTCCTGCGCAATTGCCATTGCCTCATCCACACCAATCCTCAGCCTCGTCGCTGCATCACGAAGCAGCGTATCTGTGGTATATGGTGGCGGTGGGTTAACAGTCTCCTCGAGATCCTCAATAATGCTCGATATTGTGACCCTTGCACGCTTCTGCTTAATATCGCTCAGGAGCTTCTTCTTATCTACAGGAATCTCCAAGGTCAGCTCTAGACCACAGCTTAGTCTGACCTGGACAACGTAGACCTGGTCACGTCTCGACT
>JAMOMD010000107.1 GCA_027068725.1 Thermoproteales archaeon
AAACAGGACGAGAAAGTCCAAAAATTCCTACAAGAACTAACACAATAAAACCTAAAAACCACAAAACAACACAATCCACATGGACAAGAAAGACATTGTCATACTAATCTTAGCGCTTGCAGTCACGATTTTGCTAATACTATTGTTTGCACATGGCACAAACAGCAATCAGACCAATAACAGCAGTAGCACAAACATATTTGTTGTACCAGCACCAGTAATCACAACAAGCGGCGGCACAAAAACAAGCAAAGTAACTACTTCAAATGAAGAGGAACAAATAGAAAAAGCACCAACAGTCACCTCCGGAGAGGAAGAAACACCCACATCAGAACCAGTCGAAACACCGACAGTGGAAGTACCGGCAGAACCCGCAGAAGGAGTCGTACTACCCCTAACATTTCTCATCACAAGATAGTTGTCTTGCAAACATGGCGAGACAAAGCAAAATGTTCGACCTCGTCACATGCACATGGAACCCAGTCATACTCTATCCTTGTCCACATTCATGTATCTACTGTTACGTTAACTACATAGCCAAGCGCTACAACCTACAGGACTACCTACAATCAAACGGAAGACCAATACTAAAAGAGGAGCGACTACACCAAAACTTCCCAAGAAACGGACTAGTTTTCGTATGTGACATGTGCGATTTATTTACCTGGAAGGTACCGGACACGTACATTCTCAAAATATTTGAAATAATCCACAAACATTCAAGAACAAGGTTTCTGTTACTGACAAAGAACCCAGCGCGTTACATTAGCCTACTTGAGACCTATGGAAACGAGATATTTTCACAAAACATGATCTTCGGCGCAACAATAGAAACAGACAATGACGAACTCTATCAAAAACACAAAATAAGTAGAGCGCCCCCACCAACACAGAGACTACACCACCTCAAAACATTTCTCTCAAAAATCGAACTAGACAGAAAGCACGCATGGATCAGCATTGAGCCAATAATAGACTTTACGAGTCCACAAACATTCGCAGAAAAGATACTTACACTACTTGATCATACAGACAAGCTCACAGTCTACGTCGGATACGACAACTACGACATCTTAAAAAGACATAACATCCCAGAACCATCAACAGAAAAGACTCTAGAACTTACAGATATGCTAAAACAGCATGGGGTAGAGGTCCGACTAAAGACAATCAGAAAAGAAAGACAAACAATCCTAAACTATCTGCAATAATTAACCGTAGAGCAACGTCCTAAGCTTTTCAATTGCTACATTCACATTATTTGACTTCGATTCAATGCTGTCAAGCGAATTCTTCAGGAACAAGACAGTACACTCCTCTATACATAAGTCATCCTCTTCAAAACACCTGTACCTACAATAGTCTACTATTCCCTTAACGATATTATAGAGACTAAACACATTCTCAAATAACTCACGAATAACTAAAGACACTGTTTTTTCAGACACATGTAATTACCATCACAAAAACTAAAATACCTTTCCACATTCATTCGAGAAAGACATAAAACTTGTAAGACAGTGTCAGACGCCGTATGGGAGAGGTCAGACTAAACCTTGACGAGTGGATACACTTCACATCAACAATAACACAGAGCGGGAATAGTCTAGTAATAACAATACCAAAACACGTCAGGGAAGCCTACAAGCTAAGAGAGGGAATGTACGTCGAGGTCTATGCAAGACCTAGGTTAGAGGGCACTTACATGCCTAGCACTGGTGAAGTAAGTAGTCTTACTGATACTAGAAAGAAAATGTATGATACATTTGTCTATAAGATTTTAGACATGGTTCTTGACAAGTATAACAAGTTACTTGATATTGGTATCGACAAGATACAGCATGAAATTGTCGAAATACTAAGTAACTCATCTACAAGCATGGAACAGCCAAAGAGTAGGCAATTGACAGTATTTGTGAACAAGCTCATTGACATTCTGAACAGTCCAGAATGTGTCGACGTAGTTGTAATAGATATTAGTGATAGTTCTAAACATCTTGATGCTTGCTTTAAAACATTAAAATTACAGGGCATTGATGCTTCTTCATTCTTATTGTTCTACAATGTTGTGGGAGAGTTTGTGCTAGAGCTAAAGTTCATTAGCTATTTGAAGGGAACAAACCTCCTAATAAAAAGAACACTAACCATCAGAGGAGCTGAAAAGCTGGGGCATTATCCACCAGTTGCTTACACTATAGCTCACATAATGAAGACTCTAGCAACAGAAACACGTGAACTATCAATACCACAGAAAGACCTTGCAGAGGCACTAACAACAGTGCTAGAATATGAGCCCAGTAAGATAGTTGGAAAACAACTGTTCGTACTAGGGTTCGAAAAAGCAGTACGAAAACCCAATGAAGATACTAGACTAGTGCTCTGCGAAGCAGAGACAGAATACGACCCAGAGCACATGAAGAACATAGTACAAAAAGTAACCTGCACAGAATTGTGCTAATCCCGACAAAGCTTTTAGACTAAAAATATTGTTCATCTTATGAAAAAGTTGGCAAAGACTCTACTCACATATACTATTGCTAGGCTACTAGAATTGGGGTATTATGACATCTCGTTTGAGCTAGTAAATACAATACTTTACACTGTCGATAGAGCACTGCACCTGCACTGCATTGGAGAACTAGGACTCTCATGGTACTACACGAAAGGAATGATATTTAGCTCAGAGCTTCTAAATGCTCTACAGTTCCTAGAGGAAAGTAGACTCGTTATTTGTAGCGCAGTAGGAAAACTATCACTTAGAATAGGGC
>JAMOMD010000108.1 GCA_027068725.1 Thermoproteales archaeon
CATCTATAACATTGTTGAGAACACTGAGCTCAACATACCGCTGAAGCTGACACACTTCAGTGATGAGCCAATTGGTTATATTACAAAGATGTGGGTTGACCATCAGGATGTCAATGGTGACGGTGAGCCTGAGCCTGTTATTAAGGTTAGAGGTTACGTGTTTAAGGAGCACGAGAACATACTTGGTGGTCTTGGTAAATTCAGCATGGAGTATAATGCAATAGAGAGTAAGATTGAGGCTGTTGCATTTGTGTCTAGGCCGGCTGTCCCTGAGGCTCAGCCGGAGAAGGTAGAAGTTGTTGCTATGCAGAGAGGAGTTTGTAAGAATGTTGATGAGGATGAGGTTAATGGAGAGGATGAACCCATGACATTGAGAGATTATCTTAAGCAGGTTGGTCTTACAGACGACCAGATTAAAAAGGCTCTAGAGTTTGCGGAGTCAGGTAAGTTTGGCAGTGAGGATGAATACAAGGAATACGTTGAGCTCAAACAGATGTTCCAGAAGAAACTGGAGGACGAGCTGGCAGAGATTGGTATTGAGAACCCAGTGGAAATCCTTGGCTTTGCTAAGAGTGTTACTGAGCAGATAAAGCTTGTTAACAAGATCAAGGAGATCAAGGCTTTCACTGAGCAGCCTGTTACGACTGAGGTTGAGATTCCTGCTGAGGATAATGAAGTTGATAAGCTTGAGGAGTATAAGAAACTGGCCGAGAGGTTTGGAATACCTTTCGATGAGGTTAAGGATAGGATTATAAGGTATGTGTGAGGTGATATAAATGGGGCTTGTTTACGACCCGGTAGTCTTTCCGGTATTTAAGTGCACGGACAATCTCCCTGAGGGCGGATATGTCCTGAAGCTGAACAGTGATGGCACAGTTAGCTATGCTGCGGCTGCTGACGAGGTCTTTGGTGTCAATGTTTCTGGAGTCGTTGACTTCTGGGGTAACCCGATTGCTAACCCTGAGTGTGCCGTTGCTCCAGTCGGTAGAGCACTGTTCCTTGAGCTCCAGCTTTACAGCTCTAATCTGGCAATAAGCATTGGTGACAAGCTTTGTGTTTCCGCCAATCAGGCTGGAGTTGTTGATAAAGCAGATGGTACGACAAACACCGCTACTCCAATCGCCATTGCTCTTGAGGCTAAGGCGGCTGGAGCGGGTGGAACGATAAAAGCCATGCTTCTGTAATGAGGTGATATAAGATGGTGGATATTGCGTTTGAATCGGTAGATACGTCCAATATTGGTGCTGCGAAGACTCTGATAAGAGAATACATAGACATGAGAATTGAGCAGCTTCTCATTGGTACAAAGCTTATTCCTACTCAGTCCGTTACGTCTAGACACATTCAGCTCGTGTATCCTGACCTTGATTACTATGTTGCCGAGAAAGTCGAAGAGTACGGTGCTGCACCTTACAAGAACATCACGTTCAAGGAGCTCTACGACAGACTTGACAAGTACCAGACCAGAGTGCTGATTTCGGATGAAGTTAAGCTTGATCAGCTCGAAAACGTTGTTGTCAGGACTAACCTTGACAGGGCTGCTGAGGCAATGCAGATAGCTGAGGACAGGGAGATTTTCAATGCTCTGACCAGCAATGTTCAGAACTCTATTGCTGCAACGGCTGCGTGGAACACTAACACGGCCGACATTGCTGCGGACATTTCTAATGCACTGGAGTGGATATATGAGCAGAGGAGGATTGGCAGCAAGGATCAGATAAATATAGTGCTTCCGCCACCGGTCATGCCGCACCTGCTCAGATTCACGATTGGTAACACCAACACTCCGCTGATTGAGTACATAAGAGACAACTACGATGTCTTCAACATTAAGTTCGTTAAGTCTTACGAGGTTGGAAACAACGCTCTCGTTGTGGTCAACAGTAACAGGGTCGGAATTCACTACAGGATTGGTTCTGTTGAGGTCGAGCACGAGAGAATCCCAGCGACTGGTGACTCCTACATAATCACCAACAGGTTTAAGACGGTTGTATTCCCTGACAACAAGCAGATCGTTGAGATAACGGGAATCCTGTAATCATGACCAACCCTTCTTTTATTTTTAAGGTTAGACTGGAACTGAACGACATTCCCGAAGACTTCCTTTCTGACGAAGTTATTGGACACTTTCTCACGAAGGCTGATAAATTCATCAGTTCTATTATCAAAGACGATGCTGATCCCGAGATTGTCCAGTTGGCAGTAATTAGCTTGGCGGCCTATTATTGCTATGATGCTTATACAGAGATTGTCGCTAGGAAAATGGGAACAATTCCAGAGTATAATCAGCAGAGAGCTGAGGAGTTGAAGAAGCAGGCTTACAGTTACATCACAATGGTTGTCAGTGAGCCAATTGATGAAGACCTCAAACTGCTCAACCCGAATATTGCACCGGTGTCTTTCGGGATGGCTGGGATACTTCCATGACCATTGAGCTTAAAATTAATTTGAGGCGTTACCCTCAGTTAGTTGATAAGCTCAACAAGTTGAAAATAGATTCTCCTGAGGAAACAAGATTATATAGAAAAATGTATTACGGGATTAAAGAAAAAGCTTGGCCTGAGGCTTATTATCAGTCTAATCTCCGAGTCCGTTCCGGTGTTCTTCTTCGAGACACAACTTTTGGAAAAGCAGGTAAAGCAAAATATTATTTCTCAATTAATGCTCCACATGCTAAATTCATTTGGTGGGGCACAGCCCCATCACGTGGTAGATATATACCAAAATATGAAGTCATTAGAAAAGGACGAAAAGTATTAATA
>JAMOMD010000109.1 GCA_027068725.1 Thermoproteales archaeon
ACAGTATGGACACATCTGAGTAACTAACGTAACGATGTATAGTCTCTTAGGAAGCTTCTCTGCGAGTTCTTTTATTGCGCGTTTGGTATCTGGTCTGAGGCTTGTCTGTTTCTTAGATGCTAGTAACAGTGCGTCGAGGAATGTTCTAACTTCTTCACCAAATGGTGCGCCCATGTATATTATTGAGCAGTCGTTGATGCATATTACAGGAACCTTAACTCGCGTTGTTATATTAGGCTCAAGCAGTTTCACGAGATCGTGATTCTCCTCTATATTACGCTTCTCGAGAATTAGCTTTCCCTCCGGAGATAGTTCCCTCACGATGTTGAGGAAGCTTTCTACAAGACTGCACCAGTCTACTTCTCCCCACTCACAGAACTTTCCACTGTACAGCGTGACTCGAACCGGGTCTTGAAGTTCTGACAATATCTTTCTAATGGCTTCTCGAGTCTGCTCGTCAACTTCTATGGAGAACCCCATCCTAATCGTTCCTCGCTTTCAGAATTCACTTATGAACTTTTTCTTCTACTAGTTCTTGTCTGCTTCTTGGCTTGTCTTCGCTTTTCCTCGACCTCTTTCCTGATCTCCTCAACTTTCTTAACAACTTCACAATTCTCAAGTTTCGAAATTATTGAATTCATTATCATGTCAAGCAGCGTCTTATCAGCCTCACCTGCGGATGCTAGTGCAACCTTCGTTAGCTCTGTCTTACCGTCGATCTGCGCAACCTTGAACTCTTCTCCACAGCAGGACTTTATGTGCTCCCCAAGCTTGAACAGCATCTCACTTGAGAAATTATCCACGTGAAGCTTCACTATGTACATACCAAGCTCATTATCTTGACAAATGCTGACCTCAACAACGTCGCCTATCTTTGCTGTCTTAATACAGGATAAGGAGGACATACACTACGAACTCCTCACGAGTAGATATATTGTTATCCTTTTTCCAAAGCTATCACATAGCTCATTTTTATTTCAGCACTTAAAGGAGTCTTCATCGGGTCTGAGTGGGGTGAAGCTTCATCACTGGGCAAGTATGCTACACTAGTCCTAGATATAGCTTACCTAGCTCTCTATGTTCTAGTAGTTCCTGTGCTTTTCCAGAGAACACTACTCTTCCACTGACTAGGAGGTATGCTCTATCGCCGATTTCCAGTGCCTTCTTTGCATTCTGCTCAACTAGAACTATAGTCATGCCGAGTCTGTCCCTGAGCTCAACTATCTTATTCAGGACATATGTCGCAATTTTTGGAGCAAGCTGCGCAGTGGGCTCGTCTAGTAGTAGTATCTTCGCATTTCTTATTAGACACATGGCTATTGCCAGGATCTGTCTCTCTCCTCCACTGAGTGTACCAGCCTTCCTCTTGAGGTACTGCGTCAATGTTGGGAATATGTCAAGCACCAGGTCTATCCTCTCCTTAAGCTCCTCAGGCGGTAGCAAGTATCCTGCCATTCTCAGGTTCTCCTCAACTGTGAGTGTTGTGAACACGTTATCTGTCTGAGGCACATACGCTATTCCTAGCTTAGCACGCTGGTGTGGTGGTAGTCTCGTTATGTCCTGATTCTCGAACACTATCTTTCCAGAATATATTGTAGCAAGGCCAAACAGCGCCTTGAGCAGAGTTGACTTGCCACTACCATTTGGACCAACTACTACAGTAATTTCTCTCTTCGGAGCTTCGAACACTATGTCGTACAGTATGTGTAGTTTGCCGTATCCAGCATTGAGCTGCTCTGTGCGTAGCATAGTTATGCTCCGCGTTCAGTGATTGAACAGCACTGTCTAATAAATATTAGACACGAATACTCAAAGGCTAGACGTGTGCAAGTTTGTACATTTTGACTTCGCTTACCCGCCTAGGTAAGCCTCGATGACTTGTGGATCATTTACAACCTTCTCAGGTGGGCCCTCAGAGATCACTCTACCTCTAGCCATTGCGTAGACATAATCAACGTACTTCAGCGCTATGTCGAGTCTATGCTCGATTATTAGGAATGTGACACCTAGCTTGTCGCGTATCTCCTGTATGCGCTGGAAAATCTCGTGTGCAAGTGTTGGGTTCACACCTGCGATGGGCTCGTCCATTATTATCATCTTAGCATTAGCCATCAGTGCACGACCAATCTCGAGAAGCTTCAGCTGACCGCCACTGAGCTTCCATGACTCAACATCCCATAGATGGTCAAGTCTGAGAAACTTCAGGATCTGGAAGGCACGCTCAACAAGCTCACTCTCACGCTTTATCCATGCGCGCTCTATGAGTGCCTTAACAACATTCTCTCCTGGATGTACAGCATCTCCAAGCATGACATTCTCGAGAACCGTCAGCTTACGCAATGGCTGAGGTATCTGGAACGTTCTCACTAGGCCTAGTCGATAGATTACATGTGGAGGCTTGTTCGTTATATCAACACCTCTGAAGAATATTCTTCCACCATCAGCCTTGTACACTCCTGATATCACGTTAACGAGCGTGGACTTTCCACTACCGTTTGGGCCAATTATCAGCACAATACCGCGCTCTGGGACCTTTATAGAGACCTTGTTCACTGCCACAAGTCCTCCAAATTTCTTGACAACATCCTGCGTCACGAGTATGCACTTGTTCCAGTCAGGCACTTCTCACGTACGTCTACTCAGCTTATAGGTCTTTTCTTCATTCATGAGTACTATCGCCCGTGTCTGTGCAGGAGTGCGATGTTCTCTGCTCAGGAACGATAATTACCCTGAATAGAGGTCTACGTTGACAATCACATGTCTTATATGTCTAAGCACTCCTGCATGTGCAGTATGTCTAGCTACACAAAGCTCCTGTTTCTAATAACGCAACAAGAATACGAGAAACTAGTCACGACGTGTAGAGACTTGGGATTCTCCACAATTGACGAGTGCATAACCTGGGCAATAGAGAGATTGATAAGGCGGTGTCATACCGGGTCCATGTCATCAACAATCAGTAGCGACGTTTCTAATCATCCACCTAGCGATTACTAGCTTAGATTCTGGGAGTTTTATACTTTAAACAATGCTTGGACAGTAGGTAGTATTCTAGGAGAACAACCTTGTGTACCGATTAGCTGTTTTGGGCGTTTGTAATATATTTGCAGATACAATAGGGAACACGTGCCAGTATTAGTATACTGCGCATACTGTGGACAGGTGGTTGCAAGATATAGAACACTGATGACACTGAGCGAAATTGAAAGAAGAACACTCCAGAGATATAGAAAATGTCCTCACTGTGGGTCAACATTCACGAGACTCGACATAGAAAACATAATGTACGAGATTAAGAAGAGCAAATCAAGAACAAGACAGAGGACAAGAGCTAAGAAAGCCCGTGCAAGATCTGTACGTGTTCTCTAACACTACGACTAATATCATCACTTAGACTCCACACACTTCGCACCAGGTTAATATCAAAGACATTCAGAGCTCTAGACAACAGTGTTCTAATACTATAACAAAGTTTCAAGTTTGCCCTACACAGATAATCAGCAATGTACATTGGCAGAGGATAACCAGGACAAGCACTTGTTCTAGAGAGCTCTTGCAACGCCTTCAGAGCTCCAATTACACACTCTGTAGAACTATAGAAAACAGTCTCAACTATTAAATACACATTCCCTATAGTATGTACTGCATACTTGCGATAGTTTAACTCGCCAAAATGTTTAGAATCGAGAAGAATAATTTCACAATCCTTACCTGCCATATATCGTGCATTCTTTGTAACGAATACAAGAACCTTACCGCAGTTAATAACAACGTCCTTCAGGACACGTCTAAAGCACTGATCCTCATAATTCTCAAACACTCCATCAAGCACTATGACACTACTGCACGACTTCTTAGCAAGTCTAAGTTCGAGAACTCTTGCAAATACATAGGGATCATATACATGCTCTGCTCTTTCAATTCTGACAATAATTTCAGGTTTCTTACCTCTCTCTATCTTACAAACCACGAAAATTACATAATCAGAATTTCTTAGACGTATTCTATTTATGCCAGTATCGACAAATGCTAAATCTCTACAAGGTCTCACGTCTACCTTTTCAACACATAGACTACCAGCATAGTGCTCACGTAAGTCCTCACTAACACTTGACTCAGCGACACGATAAACCTCTGATAGGAATTTACCTAGGGTAGACATATGCCTCTATCCTCTTCAGGATCTCGTGTAATCTCTCAGGATCTATATGTCCATCTTTTAACACTCCCCCTCTCTCAAGTATGTCAACGACCACTGTAGGCATATTATCAATATCTTTACAAATTCCTTGAGAACACATATTCAATATCTGTAGAGTCCTCGAGAAACCTTTCTTTTTGCGCTCTTCAATTATTATCTTTGATAATTGTCTAACAACCTCATCAATATCAACATTTTTCTCTACGGAGTTCTCATGAATTAACATCTTGTACAGATTTAGGAGCTCCTCTATTACGCGTTTTGGCTCTATAAGTAGGTCTACGTAATATGGTACACAGAGCAAATATACGTTACGTGATGAACGCACACCAACTAGTAAATTATCATCAGTAATTACTAGTCTGCTAGTGCTACTATTCTTCTTTACAAGGCCTGCTACATAAATTGTACTAAACCTTTTTGATTTTAGCACTAGGTTAGCACATGTGGCTTCTTGAGGAATCTCTATGAAGCTCTGTGATAGTACGAGACTATTTTTGATCTGTAATTTCGATATTTTCAGAGGCTGTTCTGTCAGATTAACAATGATTGCTCCTGTGCCCGAAATTTCGGTTGGATCTTCGACAATTTCTACATTTAAATGCCTGAGACTATCCTCTAAGATTGGTGACTCTTCTAGTATTAGTACAATTCTGCTCATATGCAATATAGCTTCTTCACTATACCTATCTCGTGAAGTCTCTCAAGGATTTTTACTAAGCTATCTTTTTCTATATTAAGCATGTTAGAAAGTTCTTCAACATCTCTTGGTGTCGACAGGCTTAGCAATAGTTCAGCAAGCTTCTCTGTACTAAATCTAATTTGTCTACTTATATCACCAAGTCTCGAGAATATTACTGTTTTTGCATGTTCTATATTTTCTAGGCTTATGCTATCCTTGCATATTTTCTCGTCTTCTAATAGTTTTAGTTTACAGAGTATGTTCTTCAGACTTGTTATTTTCTCTAATTCGCGATACAGTGCTGCAAGCTTATCAGACACCTTTGCACGTAACTGAGTAAGCAGTGCCTGTAAGTACTTGAGAGCAGTAGATGCTGGCTCGCGGGTTAGTGCAGATTTCTTGTCTACATCCTTCAAGGCTCGCTCTATCTCCTTCTCAATTCCTTTCACTACATGTGCTGCCTCTCGCTTAAGCTTCTCAAGTTCTCCAAGTACGCCTAGTATCTTCTCTACCTCTAACTGAATTTCAACTATTCTATCAGCTACTTTTGATAAAATCTCACTAATATAGTCTAGTGAGGGAGCCTCCTCTACATCAAGTGCGTTTGTTATTATCGAGATCTCCGATTCTAGCTTTTTACTAAACCATTCAGCAAGCTTTGGCAAGGTCTTTGAGAGCGTACTTAACCTTTCTCGAACATTATTGTAAGCTATGTTGAGGTTATTCATAGTTTCTCTCAACTTTCGTAATGTTGTGTCTCCAGTCGATATTGCTGTTGTTAGCTTGTTCTTTATGTCGTCTAGTTCGAGTATTATTTTTGAAACCTTTCTCAGACTATCCTCGTCTAGTGATAATCCTATTAACTCCTTAACAATTTCCTGTTCTAGTGCTTTAATACACTGCTCAAGCTCTGTCGGAACAATCTGTACCGCTATCTTCTTCTTCACATTACCGATACTAATTTCTAATTCTGCCCTTGCTCGCGATAGTTGAGACTTGAGCTCTCTCAATTTGTTCATTAGGTAGTCACGTGCTACTTCAGGTGTGTATACTCTGAGATGTGCATTTACTGGTAATAGTATTGCACGAAGCTTGCATAGTTCAATGAGGTCTTTCTCACGTAGCTCACGCCATAGGTGTACAGGGAATAATCTTCGAATCACTCGCTCTAGCTCACGCTGACTTATCTGCTCAATTCCTCGCTCTAGCAGGTACTTATGCAGTAGTTGCTCTGGTCTCGATATCCTAGGCCTACCATCAGGTGATTTAAACACATCAGGAGTCTCCGATGATACTGTTCCACTTATCCATTGGCGAACTAGCTCTTTCAGAATATTTGCCTTAGACTCTCTACTTTTCCTAATTCCTATACACAGTTCCTTCAAAGTCGCTTCACGAGCCTTCGTCAGGAAGTTCGCAATTTGTGCTCTTAAGTCCTCGTACGCCTTTACTAAGTGCACGTACTTGTCAGGTACCTTATCTTCTCCTAGCTGTCTCAAAATTAGGTAACCCGCAAGTGCCTTCCTAAATCTCTCAATAGACTCCGAGTCCAGTACTATGATATTCAGATAGTCCCTTCTCGAGATCTCTGGTAATTTCCACTCTCCCTGAAGTAGCTTATCTACGAAGTCTCTCGGAATTTTCAGATTCTGTGAGTACAGTACTACATGAAGTACGTCGTACAGTATCTCGTCACTGCCGACTCTAACACACGCGTTTAATATGACGTCATTAACAACGTTCTCAACCTGCTTAAGCTCATCAATGTTCTGCACATGGAAGAACAGGACACATTGACGAAGCTCGAGCGTGTCAGCACCACAGGATAGTGCAAAAACGTTCTCTCTAAGCCTATGCACAATCTTAGGCTTGCCAATTAGTGCCTCAACAAGTAGCTGAGCAGCTTCTATTGGCTTAGATATCTTCTCGTAGGCAGCCCTAATGCACTGCCTTATCTTGCTCTCTGAGGAGTCTGATGTTACAGATAGTACAGATCTCGCTACAGGCACATACGCCTCTACGCGTTCTCCAAGACCTCTATCCTGAACTTCGCCTAATGTAGGTAGTACAACATTCAGAATCGCAAGACCGTCTCTGTACTCTACGTAGTACTCATCTACTGCAATACCAACAAGATTAACATCATCTTTACTCAATGGTGCTAGTCCAGCCTTCTCTCTAAGCTCATTAACTAGGTTAAGTTTCTCAAGACTTGTTTTCAAAACAACAACTCTTCTTACAATATTCATCTTCTCTAGAGCCTTTAATAAAGAATCTACTTCACTTCCCAGTTGAGTAACTAAGAATTCTCGTGTAACTGGAATAGGCACAATCTCAAGCAGTACATGTAGTCTAGCAAGATCATCGTTCTCATACATTTCTCTTAGACTATCTATTCTCTGAAGAATTTCCTTAACTATAGGAAGTTCATTAGATACGGCTTTCAGGAACCTTATGTAGACATCAAGCGTTAACTTTCCAGAACATTTCAAAATTTCGTCAAATAGCTTTGCAATATACTTAACAAATATTCTCGGTGAGGGAGGTCCTTTCTCTGCTAAGTACAGTATGTAGTATAGTGATGCTATGTACTCAAGACATAGCGGATGCCTAGGGTCAATGGAGCCTCTCTTAACTTCGCGTAGTCTCTTCTGTGTTGAGGCTGCTTTTAGCTTCTCTTGCACTATGCCGTCAGCAACCCATAGCGAGATTCCTGATGGAAGTGGAATCTCCTTGTATATTCTACCAATAGAGATGTCAAATATGTCAGGAACAATGTTCTTCAAAATTCCATAATAAGTCTGTGGAGTAAGTGCGACAATTATCAAAATATTTTTCAGCTTCTCAAGTTCTACACCCAGAACTCTGTAATACTGTCGAGGCTCAACAAGTGCACGTATGGTCGTGCTCAGCTCTAGTATAGCCTTCTCAACTTCACGACCATTACCCGCAAGCTCCTTAAGTGCTATTGCACGCGTGAGCTCATCAGCCTCGTCAATTATTAAGATCAGCGGCTTCGATGCATCTCTCTTCTTCAGGATGCTGACTATATGTCTTGTAGATAAGCTAAATGTGAGAGGTACTCTCGCAATCTCGACCTTGTCACCGTACTTAGACTCTACGACCTTTGTGAAGTAGTCAAGTAGCTCAGTCTTTCCCCAGCCATACTCGCCAACTACAACAATTACGAGATTCTCATTCAGTTTCTGAGAAAGTACTAGGTTCACAGCATCTATGAGCTCCTTTAGCTCACGCTCAAGTCCTACGGGTCTAGACTCCTTGCTAACTTCAGGGACTCCACCATGCGTAAATGGAATGTACTTAAGGCCAAGATGCTCTAGCGCTAGACTCATCAGGATTCAGGATAACAGGACACCTAACGTTTTTAGACAAAGCGGATAATTTACACGATGACAACTACAACACTTCAACTTGCCCGTATACTCATTCAGGAAGTAGAACGAAATCTCCCCTTCGTACAGAAAGGCCAGTACATGTACTACAAGCAGATACTGATGTACTCTCTCTACGCACTTGGATATGCGATCGATGCACTTGTGGAGAAGAAACTTGGAAAAAGACCAGTAGGACACGGAGATAGAATTCACTACCTAAGTCAGCTTGGAAGAAAAGATCTTCAGGACATGTATCAAAACTTGATAATAATGGTCTTCTCAAAACTTGAAACTGTAGCAGAGCTCACATTAGAAGATCTGAAGAACATAGTTAAGAAAGTTCACGAGATGATAGAATCAATAGCTAATGAGCTATCTCAGCATGTCTAGGTCTCGTCACAGATCTGCCTAGAAGGGTATCATCATCCACTTATGTACATCTCCCACTTCCTTCTAATAGTCTCCGCTCTTAGACCAATATCAATGAACCCCCAGGGAGCATCCTCAATAGAGCACAACTGTCTAAACACGACCCTCTTAAACAAGTTTGAATATTTGTTAAATATTTTCTTCCAGAGAGACCTACTCAAATTACTCTCCTTCATACGTGCGGCCTCGATAAGAACTTCTGCAAGAGATCTATCTCCAAGAGCTAAAAACATCTGTGCATAGGCTAGATAAGGATCATACACGACGTGTCTTGCACCACAGTTCTCAGCCAGATAGTCTAGCTTGGACGAGACTTGCTCAATAGGTTCTGGAACCGCGTATTGGAAAGGAGTGTGAGGTTTTCTAACCCATGGATTAATGCTTACGTACAGTTCCAGACCGGTACTTTTCTTAACCTCGTGTATGAGCCTAAGCACACTGTCAATATCGTCTTTACTCTCTTCAGGAAGACCCACTATGAAGTACATCTTGAGCTCTCTAACACCATGACGCTTAGCTCTATACGCAACATCTAGTACATCACTATCCGTGAAATCCTTACCTAGCCTAACCCTAAGTCTCTCACTAGTCTCAGGGGCTATTGTTAACGTATGTTGATTCGCCCTCACCATTAGCTCAAGCATATCATCATCGAGCAAATCTGCTCGCATTGAAGGTAGACTAATCTCAATATCAAAATTATTTAGAACATATTCGATTAAATCTTTCGCATACGGATATGATTGATATGCAAGACTTATTACAACTATCTTATCAACAGGACAGTGCTCAAGACCTTCCTCAATTACCTTTTTAATACACTCAAAGCTTCTTATCCTAAACGGGAACTGTACAAGAGTCTCCATACAGAAACAGCATAGGAAAGGACAGCCGCGACTTACCTCAAGATAGAAGGCCTTTCCAAATACTGGCATATACTCCTCAGGAGCTTCCAGAGTCACTATCTGACGCGTAGGATAATCATACTGCTCTAGAGGCTTAGCAACAACTTTTCTCAAAACTTCAGGTTTACGCTCAGTAATATACACACCTTCAATATCAATATCTCTAACACCTTCCCGAACGAGTACTTCTTCGAGAAAACTCTCAAGAATAGGTTCAGCCTCTCCGATAAATACAACATCTACAATATCTGCCAATGGTTCGGGATTCGCTGTTACACAAGGACCTCCAACAGCAATTGTAGGATATTTATTGTCTTTACGATGTTTTCTTAATGGAGGTATGCCACTTCTCTCAAGCATGCGAACAATATTTACATAATCAAGTTCGTAATGAACAGAAAAGAGTATAAGATCAAAATCTCGCAAAGGTGTACCAGATTCAATACTCCGATACGGTCCTGTACCTTCCATGAATACTCTCTCAGCAATAACAAAATCGAGCGAGTTAAGATAATGATATAGCAAGTGAATACTTAGTGAAGACATGCCTACCTGATATGTCGATGGATATGCTATTGCTACTCTAAGAACGCCAGGTCTATACTTCTTATGTACTACGTTCTTCTCTAGTAAAGTAATTCTGGAGAACTCTCTCCTATGCTTATGTCGTGTTACCATTTCTCATGTTAACTCTTACTTTTAACACAACAAGAGGCTGATTTGTTCTAGCGATCTCCACAGCCTTCTTCATTAACTCGACCTTCATCAGATCAGGCCTATAGGCAGCTATCGAGTACGCTCTATCCCTACCGTACCTGCTCACGAGACCCATCACAGTATTCTTCAGTAGATAATCGCTTACAACATCTAAGCTACATATTTCTCCGACTTCTATTAGAGCACATATTGCAAGCCTCCTATAATAATCAACAAGCTTCTTCTTAACCTTATTCAACAGCTCTTCAGCTGGCTGAAAGTCTGCACGTTGCTGATTCTTATTGTTTTTATCAGTTTCAAATATTATCTTCACTCTCTGTCTCCATTTCAGGAACCACCACTCTGTCCACTCATGAACAACCTTGCGTAGCTTGTGCTCCTTGTACAGTATTATTTTGCACAGTCTGTTTCTTGCCCTGTTCTCGTCGAAGTTGAGTCTACTATAGTAGCCCATCTTAGTCATTGCGTAGTGCATGAAGTCACTCTGTGCACATCTCGCAAGGAAGTCTAGCTCGAACGCATCTTCTACTGGAATGTTTAGCTGTTCCAGCTCCTGTTTTATCATTTCGTATATCTTCTTCTTATCAAAGTCCGTGCTGCGTAAATGATCAAGATAATACGACATGGAGCAGACCTCGAGGTCTTAAAGGCTAAATGTTTTATAAGCGTTTACGGCTTACTTAGCTTCTCTGTTATTAGATTAACGATTATGCTAAATGCATATTCGAGCGATAATACGAGACCTCGAAGCACATCTAGCCTCTTCTTCAGGAATGCGAGACCTTCTAGAAGTGCCCTAGTAGAATAGTGGAAGTCTATGTTCTGCCGATACTTTACATCAAGTAAGATTAGACCTTCGGCAGGTGCTGATGGTACTGTCCTCCTAATCTTAACCTCTATGAGATCTCTGACCTCGTTAATACTCATTTTACCTTTACCAACTTGAACAAGAGTCCACACGATTTTTCTAATCATTTTATTACGAAATCCCTGACCGGAGAAGCGAAACAATAACACATCTCCTAAATTGGTTATGGATAGATCATATATAATTGCCTCGGTAGGCTGCTCTTTATCAATTATTTGAAAATTTACGAAATTATGCTTACCTACAAATAATTTAGCACATGCATTCATTCTTTCGAGATCTTCTCCTTCGTATTTCTTCAAGTACACATACTCTCTACAATATGCTGAGCGTGCACTAAAGTCATCTGGGACGACAGCGTAGCCCCATACGCGAAGCCCTTCAGGAAGTTCTGAGTTGAGTTCCTCAGGTCGTACAACACGTGGGAGAGTTACGGCAATGACGTTCTTTATTGCTGACACGCCAGGATCTGTCCTTGATGCGCACGTGAATTTGAGCTCGTGTGCATTGACGTGAACTATCTTCCTGAATGCTTGAATTAGATGATCATGTACTGAACCTTCAGAACCTATGCATCCTCTGAATAGAGAACCATCGTACATCAGGAGGTAAGCCACGCGCGGCATATGTTATGAGGGTCATCTACCCCAGGATTCATCACTCTTCAGTTGGCATGTCACTAATCATCCCCTTAACATCCCCTACTCAGTGCCCTCTCTTAACTTTGTCTAGTACTAGTTCTACATCTCTCACAAGGCGTGCATAGTCCTCACAGTTATCTGCCGTGTATATGGTTATGGTTCCGCCCTGTACCTCGCCTGTGACCTCATCTTCGAGACTAGCCTCGACTTCTGCATATGCCTCTTCTAGTTTTCTCACAATGTCCGAAGGAGCCTTCCACACGCCTCGCTTAGCTGCTTCGAGTAGTCTACGTGCTATTTCTTCTAGAGCATACTTGTTCTCCTGCATGAACCATCTACGCATGTCCTCGTTTAGCACATAGGTCTTAGCAATCTCTGTGAAGACCCAGTCAGGAACTTTTCCTGTAGTTGAAGCCCAACCATAGAGGTGTAGGATCTTCCTAGAAATCTCACTTGCACCAGAGTATCCGTGCTTTTTCATTTCCTCAATCCATCTCCTGTTCAGGAGCTTTGCACGTACAATACGTTCAATCTCAAGCCTTATGTCTCGTACTTCTATGCGAGATACGTCTGTCGTATCTATCTGTACTATATCAACATCTCTACCCGTTACTGCACGTACAGCAGCATGAAAACCGCCGTGATATGCGAAATAGCAGCAACAGTTCAGGATATCATGCTCGTCGCTTGGGTGATTTCTAGCGACAACCTGCACGTTTCTCAGATTAAGCACTAGTGCATCAGGTGCAGGTTTTCCAAAGGCTCTCGATGTGTATGCATATGAGCTCCAGCTGAGCCATACCTTGCCGAGGTCCTCAATAGTCCTCCAAGCAGATGCCTCAACAGCATAGTTCACACCTGCACCATAAGCTCCAGGTGGCTCTGCGAAGATTCTACATCTTGCAAGTTCTTCAGCCTCGTCTGCTCGTCTCCCTAACTCTATGAGCGACTTCAGGTT
>JAMOMD010000110.1 GCA_027068725.1 Thermoproteales archaeon
TCCAACTCCATACGACTCCATGCATGTTGGTCATGCTAGGACGTACTCGTTCTTTGACACGTTTGTCAAGTTGCTCAGGTATCTTGGTCTTGATGTTGTGCTTGTTGTTAACTTCACGGATATTGATGACAAGATCCTGAATCGTGCACGTGAGGAGTTTGGTCAAGACATGCTACGTAGATGGCATGAGATTCCTGAGAGGTACATCAGGGAGTTCTTCGATATCTGCAATAAGCTGAACATACAGAACGCGACCTACTACCCCAAGGTTACGGAGCACATCAACGACATGGTAAAAGCCATTGAGGAGCTCGTGGAGCGCGGCTTCGCCTATGTTGCACCTGATGGGTCAGTGTACTTCGATGTCACGAAGATACAGGACTACGGCAAGTTCTCTGGACAGGACATCGATAAGCTAATTGCAGGTGCTAGAGTTGAGCCAGAGCCAGGAAAGAGAAACCCCCTAGATTTTGCACTATGGAAATCGTGGAAGCCTGGAGAACCATGGTGGGACACTCCATGGGGACCTGGCAGACCTGGATGGCATCTCGAGTGTGTTGTCATGGCATCCAAGTACCTTGGAGTGCCACTCGACTTTCATGGAGGTGGCCTAGATCTAGTGTTTCCACATCACGAGAATGAGATAGCCATAGCGAAGGCACTGTACGGAGTTGAGAATCTTGCTCTATACTGGATACATGTTGGCCTAGTGACCGTGCGTGGAGAGAAGATGAGCAAGTCCCTGAAGAACATCATACCTGTCGAGGACGTGCTCAAGAAGCATAGTGGAGAGGCACTTAGACTATACTACGCAATGACTCACTACAGGAAACCACTCGACTTCTCGTTCGAGGGTCTCGAACAGGCAGAACAGCACCTCAAGACACTATATGCAGCACATGACTACTTGCTCGAGCTTGAGAGAAGTGCAAAAGATGAGCCAGGAGAGAAAGATCAGGAACTAGTCTCTAAGGCCCAGGAACTAGAACAGAAGTTCATTGAGGCCCTGCTGGACGATGTTGATACTTCTCGTGCAGTTTCTGAACTAACGTCCTTTGCCAGATATGTCACATCAACACTAATATACATGCCTGAGAAGGTCAGCAAAGCTGCAGTACAAGCAGTCAGGATGCTGTACATTGAGCTTGGAAGAATACTAGGCATACTCTACAGGACAGACATTCCTGACTGGCTAGTTAGCCTAATAGAGACAATAATCGAGACACGCTCAAGGTTGAGACAGCTAAAGATCTTCGACATTGCTGACCAAGTCAGAAGCAAACTAACGGAGCTCGGCATATACGTCACAGATACACGAGTCAGAACCTACTGGACAATCGATAGATCAAAATTAGTGTACTGACTCAGCGCCCGGAGCTGGTAGTCATCACATTTTTCAGACCTGGGATCCATCATCATAGCCAGAGAAAATTTTGTTAGCATTGTTGTTCCCCTTTCCTGAGGCTAAGCAATACGTCCCTTCCTCATTCGCTCGGCTGAGGGCTGCAACGTCAGCATCTCAGTTTTTATTATATTGTCTAAAAGGCTTTTATAATAACTGCCCTACTCCACTGCGCTTCCTGTGCCTATAGGTCCTGTCCTCATCAATTATGTGAATGACCTCGAACCCAAGCTCTGTCAACGTATCCGCAATGTACCTCCTATGACACTTGAACCAGAGTCTCTCACGACACATTATTGCAGGATAGCCGTCCTGTACTGAGTTAACGAGCTGTACTAGCTGTTCTATGCCTTTTGCATATTCTGGAGTCTTCATGTAGTTCTCGTATCCTCCTGGCCTATACCCACCAAGAAGCTCACCAAGCCACGCGTACCCTATCCCATGTTCTCTCAGTGTCTGCTCAAGGATCTCTCTTCTAAACCAGGGAACTCTCCTGCTTGTGGGCCATCTTCTAACATCAATTATCAGGACTATGCTATACCGGCGTAATATCCTAAGAAACTCCTCAATTGTTCTATTACTATGACCAATGGTGTAAATAGTACGGGTCGCAGACACGCGTGAGTACACCATAACTCAAACTTAAGGTGAACCGTTCACCATTGTACGTTCACCATAGTCTGCGGAGTGGTAACAACATTACCATTATTACAAACTCACGCACCACTATACGCGAATTACAAGCACGAGACAGAATTACAAGAACTACAAATTAAAAGCCCCGCAAATTACAACAGGCGCTGCACACGAGTATAGTTTAGAAACAGCTCAAGCAAGGCATCCCTTTTGAATATGGCTAAAAGATACGTTGTCCCACTAGAAGACAACAAGGGCCTAGACTCTCCTCTATGTCCTCACTTCGGTCAAGCAAAATACTTTGCAATAATCAGAAAAGAGGACAATAATGTAACAGTCGAGCAAATAGTAGAGAACCCACGTTCACTAGGTCTACGACCAGGAGAATACATATCACAACTAGACGTAGACGCGGTAATAGTTCCAGGAGGAATTGGAATGAAAGCACTTCAATTACTAACAAATAGAGGAATAGAACTATACCAAACTCAATGTACAACACTAGAGTGCGTTATGCAGGAAATAAAGGAAGAAAAGTTACAGAGATTCGATAGAAGACCCTGCCCCGGAAAACACGAACAATATTAAAAACAAAAACTCCACACATAGTATCCCTTGCCCTTAGTACTAGGAATTCGCTAGAAACCTCGGGAATTTGTAATAATGCACCGGTCCAAGGCTTGTTGTTTTGTGGTAGCGGGGGGTGGAT
>JAMOMD010000111.1 GCA_027068725.1 Thermoproteales archaeon
GTGCGCGTTTCTTGTAAGGCGAGTCTGCTACTAGACAGCTACGAGAATTGTGAGCAGGTGGTACAGGAAGTAGATTATCGTTATCAGGAATGTCAGAGCTAGTACTCTGAGAAATAGCATGGCTGCCTCACGTGTTATTAGCACAGTGTAGGTGAGGCTTGTGATACTTGCTGTGTAGACCAGTCTAGCATAGTAGAGAGCAGCTTTTTCAGGAATGATAGCGAACTCTGGAATTGCTACATATGCTATGGCGAGAGCAGCACCTGTGAGAGCGAGTGCAAGAGCGTAGAGGTAGGCGTAGCCTATCACTAGCATCGTTATGAGGCTTGCTAAAGCTACTCCTGCCTCGTACCCAAGCTGCGAGAGTATTGATACTCTAAGCGTGCCTATCTCTCTCGTGTATGTTGAATATACTATTGCGCTCATTATGAAGCCGCTTATGGCGGCTATGGAGAACATGAGGTAGAGAACGAGCTGCGCGGAGACGATTCTGACAATGATGACAGGAAATATTGAGAGAAGTAGGAGAAGCATTGCGAGTCTACATCTTGCTGGACTCTTCCATAGGAGCGATCCGACTATTGTTCCGACTGGCCCAATTATTGCTAGTGATGCTGCAATAGCCTGTGATGCTCCGAGGCTTTTCAGGAAGGGTATCCACATGATGTACATTATGTTAGTTCCTGCACAGTAGAGTATCAGGAATAGGAAAGCGTTGACTTTCCTGACCTCGATCTCTAGGACAGGTGTCACGGCTTCAACTTCTTCAGGTATGAAGGGCTCAAGTCTAGTGAATAGAAGAGCTATAGAGCCGACTAATCCTACGGCTCCTGCAAGTAGGTACATCATCACGTACACTGTAGAGCTATGTATGACCCACACGAGGACCATTCCTAGGAGTGCTCCAACTATGGATGATACTGAGCCAAGCGCAAATCTCTTAGATACTATATCTACAGCATCCTTGCCCCTGAACTGTGAGTATACTAAATAGTTTAGGAATATTCCAACAGGCGTAGTGCAGACCATGGCTGCGCATGCTAGACATATCTCGAGTGACCTGAACGGTACCGCAAAAGGCAGAGACATCCATAGGATACGCTCAAGAGCGTGAAACAGTATGGTTAGTCTACGAAGTGATTCTCGCCCCCTCACCCTGTACTTGTAGTACATTACTATGCAAATGGCTACGGAGAGAGCTGCCTGAAGTAGAAATATGGAAGATAGTATCGATAGACTGTACCCAGCGTAGGATAACATCACTATCAGGAAGCCTCTAGTTATAGAGACGTAGAAGCCACCTGTAGCAGCCTCCAGAAGAAGTCCAATGCGAGTGCTTATGCTGGACAAGCTGGGGTCAGATTATTGAAACGTTTATTAAGCTTGTCACGTACACTTACACGCCATGCCACTGAGACCAGGAAGATGTTACAGATACTTCAGTGGCCCACCATACACTAGAGAGGAGTACATACACGGAGCACCATACGTGCAGATACCAAAGTTTGATATGGGTGCAACAAGCGCAGCTGCAAGAGCCAGATTTGACACTGTAGTTAAGCTAGTTGCCGAGGAGATTGGCCAGATCAGGATGAATGCTCTAGAGGCTGCACGACAGATGGCGTTCAAGTACCTGAACAAGGTGCTTGGACAGGACAACTTCTACTTCAGGATAAACGTGTACCCATTCCACGTCTTGAGAGAGAACAAGATGTTAGCAATGGCAGGAGCTGACAGACTTCAGGAAGGCATGAGACTTGCCTTCGGCACACCTGTTGGTAGAGCAGCAAGAATCGAGAGGCCAGGCACAGTAATAATGTTCGTGGAGGTCGAGGAGAAGAATGTTGAGCACGCAAAGGAGGCCCTCAGGAGAGCAAAGTCAAAGATTCCAATACCCTGCAGAATTGTTGTTGAGAAGAAGGCTGGAACAAACGGAGGAACAGCAAAGTAATCACAATCTCCGGCGTACTTCTCAATTTCTAACTTCTCCCAAAGTTTGTCGAGTTCGATAATTTTAAAACACATATTAACAAATCTCGTAGCTCAGTAAGAGAGAGTAAAGGGGTTTGAGAGCATGTGGAATGGCATAGATACTAGGCAACTATACAGAGAGAGGATACAGGTTGCAATAGATCTTTGGGACAGAATACTTAGAGGTCAAATAACGAACAGAGCTCAGCTAGAGGAACAACTCTATGCTGAATATAAGAAGCGTGGTATTGAGCCGTTTAGAGGATTCTCCAAAGTCAGGATATACGACAAGGAAATAGCTACAGTGTTCGTTGTCGGCAAGTATGGTCTTGGACTTGGAGACGACATTATAGAATCTACTAAACACATATTCACTGTAGAGTACAGATGCGACAAGGCCTACCTACTCCTCAAGAATAGCTCATTTCAGGTAAGCGATGCCTTAAGAGACGAGATCAGGACACTGATAAACGTTCCAGAGCTAGGACTCGGACTAGAGGACAGAGTCTTCAGATTCATGAGATACGTATTCACAGGAACTTTACTCACGTTCTTTCCAGAAGAAGAGTTCGTGCTAACCTACAGATCACTTCAGGAAATATTTCCTGAGCTAAAGGATATCCTGATAAGGTACGTGAAATTCTATGTCGCATTTAAGATAGCTGAAGGAATAGTACTTGGACAGATAACGAACCCGGCCGAGAGAAAGATCTACAAGTATGCCTACTGCGTGAAGCTGAACGTACAGAAGTGCGCACCTTCTGATAAGCTAAT
>JAMOMD010000112.1 GCA_027068725.1 Thermoproteales archaeon
TGACCGTGCTCTTCTTCTCCTCTTCCTGAAGTAGATTGCAGAAACTACAGCAGCGATACCGCACGTGGCAAGTACTATAGCAAGCACGACCATGGGCTCGCTTCTGTTAATTATCCCTAGGTCAGGCGGGTAGACGCCGACGGGCCATAGTGGTGTACACGTGAGTGTGTACTTTACTACCTTCAACGTCCCAGGATCAATGTACAGGTCCAGGATGCACGTTATGAATGGACTACTCTTAAGCAAGTTACCATACTCCTCACTGATGATCCTAGGAACTTTCTGATAATTAGCAAACACAGTAAGCAACTGAGAATCTATGTACATCCTATACGATCCACTAGACTTATCATACACCATGACAAGCCCATTCATTGGATAAAACTCTACACAGTTCATTAAACTTAAAGGATACTTATACTTCTCAATCTCGTCAAGTACCTGCTGAAAAATCTTATAACACCTACCAACCTTCCTACCATCAACAAACTCTCTAACAATTGGATAATTCAGCACAGTGCTAATTAGCCTACTTCTAAAGCTAGAATTTGTACGATACTCATGATAAATCTCTAGACCATACACATTAAGTTTAATACAGAGCTCACGCCAGATACCTCTCAAATTAGGTTCATAACACACACGTTTAACAAGCTTAAACACACTCTCATTAACAACATTCGTATCATAACTACCAGATACACAATAGACAACACAGACAGCAACAACAATAGCAAGAACAAGCATAGACAAAACAAATAACCTACACACTACAGACCTCATCACACTGCTCTCACAGATAGAACACAAATAAGCAACATTCTAGAAACAACAAGGAAACCATTCAAACAAACAGTAAGAAACAGTAACACTACCTAACAAACAGACCACACATATGAACACCACAGAAACAAGAAACCACTCTCCTAAAAACAACAATACTAGACACATTCACAACACTACTACAAACATCTCCACCACTCATAGACACATGCTTACTAAAAACAATATAGAAAACACAACAATAATACAAAACAACACCAAAAACAAACAATAACAAAGCCAACAAAAACCTCAACCTCCCACGCCTCCTACACCTACAAACAACACGCCACACAACATACACACAAAACGTTCACGTATAAGCAACCACACAAATAGTAAGACATAGTGTAAACGATGGTGTAAGACCAGGACCCGTTACCAAAATTTGGAAACACCCCCGCGCAGGAACCCCGTTACCAAAAACGAGAAACGTGCACAATATGGAAATGGTCGAAAAGTGACCCCGTTTCCAAATTTTGGTAACGCCCTGATGGATAGAGCATGCTAACGCCTATATCAGAACTAGAGTTAACGGCTTGAGCTCTGTGGCTTGTGTAAGGGAGCGTTACCAAAATTTGGAAACGCATGTACAATATTACTCAGGAAACAATCACCAGGAAGTCATCAAAGCAAGCCCTAGTCTTAATGTTTAGTTTTGGTTAATTTGAGTCCTAGTAGGGGACGTTTTCAAAATTTGGTAACGCTCCCGCAGTGGAGCCCCATAGGGATACTCGTGTCAATTTCTTCAGGATCACTGTTGGGCACGTGTTCCTGACGTGTGACCTGTGTTTGGTGGTTTAGCATGTGTGCTATGTTCTTTCTAGTGCTCTTCCTGATTTTGTTTCCTGTTTTTGGCTTAGGGTGGCTCATCATCTTCGGCTGTTGTTGAGTCATCGTCATCATCGTCTAGTTCTGCAGCTGCTAGTAGCATGTATCCTCTGCTTGTGAGTGTGTTGTATTTGCACATGATCTTGTCATTATGTGGATGTGGTGCCTCATACCTCTGAACAAGACCAAGCTTCTCACAAAGCTTCAGAACAGAGTGACCATAGCCCCACGTCTTGATTATCCTCAGTAGCTCGCGAGTATAGGGATCTCGCCCAAACTTCCTGACGAAGTCTCTTATCGTTCTCAATATCCTGAGAATAACGTGACTACGCTTTCTCACTGCACCAAACTTTCCCGGAAATATTCTATCAACTACGCCGAAAAACATGCTACATGAAACGTATACGTGCTTTTTAAGTATTACTTTGGAAGGAACATAAGTACACAAGAACAAAACTTTCGGAATACCCCTAAGTACACAGGAACATCAGGTTCAACAATCCACACGATGAGAATGAAAAAGAAGCAGAGGAGCAGGATAATGACAGAACGGAGAACAATGTTAAATAAAATTTAGAATTTTCCACAGATACTGTATGTAGAGACTTGAGAGTAGCAAATCAGATAACTGAAGATATCTCTGTAAAAGTGAAGACAATAAATCGAGAAGACATTCCTAGTAATTATCTGAAAAATTCTTGAATAAATAATGCCAGAACTTCAGTAAATTACTATCTTAAAGTAGCTCAACAGCATTTCGCTGGGAATATCATTCTGTGTCAATGATAATAACTTCACCATAGCTCATTTACTGATGAGTGCTTTATTGCCGCGAGTATTTGTTAGGGATCTTGGCCCGTTTAGGGAAGTGGCTATCGAGTTACGTCCACTTACGGTGTTTGTTGGGAAGAACTCTGTTGGTAAGTCATTTTTACTGTACTTGATCTGGCTGTTGGAATCTGCTTATCCTGACTGGAGTGTACTTATTCAAGAAGCAGAGAGGAGAGGAGCTGCAGAGCTTGTTAGCAAGATTGTACGTGATATTAAGCAATGGAGAATACCTTCCA
>JAMOMD010000113.1 GCA_027068725.1 Thermoproteales archaeon
AAACTTGTAACATACAGCATGTGTCAGAAGTCCTGCTTCTGAATCTATGTATGTTGCTGGTCTAATACTACGCTTAACAGTTTCTGATTTTCTACTTCCAACATAGCTAACTATACTCTTCAAGTCATATCTCGACTTTATGTAACGTAACATGTTGACAAACTTGAGCAAAGGAGTACACCATCTATTTCCTCTACTTGGCATTCCAAGCTCCTGAAGATACTTGCAAGTCTGTTCCCACCTTGCCTCAAGTATAACTATATCAACTCCAAGCTTAGATGCTACAAGATCAACATACTTGTCAAGTCCTGCAGGATCTGCATTGACTAGTCTAACATGTATAACATCAGCCCTAGACCCAGCATTGAGTAGAAGACACAGTGCAAGTAGACTATCCTTACCTCCTGAGAAACTAAGTATACCCTTTCTATTATGCTTTTCTTCAAAATATTGAACAACTTTCCTAGCTTTCTCCTCTCTTTCAATTATGTAGTCAATATTTAACTCATACAATTTTCGTAAGCTAGTCCTAGGTCTATCAAGACAACGAATACACTCTTCAGGTCTAGTAGGAATCCACTTTCTAGCAAAGACAAGTCTACCATCTTGCTCTATTGCAACGCCACAGGTTCTACCATCCTCGGTCACAGCCACATATACAGGATATTCCTCTTTCCTCTTCACATCATATATCTTTGTACAGTGCTCATCTGTTAGAACAGTATTACCATAACAAAATTCTAGAAGCATTATAGAAGCTCCAAGCTTTCCTGGAATTATGAAATATCTATCATTAAACATATCGTAATTTACAGCACACACAATTTCTCCATTCGTCATAAATTCAAATATCATATCGAGTACATTATCGTTATTGACGTTCACTATTGTCAAATTCTCTCGCAACACTTCTACAAACTTCTTCTTAACGTCCTGTGGCAACGTCATAGCTTTCTCAACAATTTTTAGATCTGTAGATAAGAGAGGGCGAGGATCAGCCCAGTACCTGAACTTTGTCGTTACTTCCTCAGCTGGTCCAAACCTTATTGCATGACTGTACTTGAAGAAGTAAGCATTCACAGAGGGAACGTAGTATATTTTAATCGGCGTCTCACTACTAGGTACGGCCGACATATCTCGCTAAAGAATGCGTAACACACGCGTATTTAGAGGTGTCCTAGTCTTGATACGCGTCGAGAGAAACGATTTTAAGTAGTTACACAGCACTAGCGTCTGAGCTTAATGCTTGCACAGCATTCAGCACCTGGTAAGACAGGAGATCTTCTGCCTCTACCTGTCTGGAGATCCAAGCGTGCTGTAGAGGGCAAGTTCCCAACACATGAGGACAGATGGGTACTAGTCTGGGCTTACATAAAGGAGTGGGGTCTCGTACGTCACCAGATAGAGTCATTCAACGACTTTGTCGAGAACAAGCTACAGAAGATTGTTGATGAGGTAGGCAAAGTTGAGACAGAGATAAGCGGCCTCTACGTCAGGCTTGAGAAGATAGAGGTAGGCAAGCCAAGAGTCAAGGAGGTTGACGGTAGTGAGAACATAATCTACCCAATTGAGGCTCGTCTCAGGAACCTGACATATGCAGCACCTCTGTACCTGACAATGACACTGTACATTAACGATGAGGAAGTTACCAAGGAGAAGGTATACATTGGAGATCTGCCAATAATGGTAAGATCAAAGTTCTGCAATCTGCATGGTCTCAAGCCAGAGGAGCTTGTGAAGAAGCTTGAAGATCCTGAAGATTTTGGAGGTTACTTCATAATTAATGGAAGTGAGCGTGTCCTAGTAACTCAGGAAGATCTAGCACCTAATAGGCCATTCTACGACTACGGCGAGAAGGCCTCCGTCACGCACATGGCAAAGGTAATATCGATGGGTCCAGGCTACAGGAGCACAATTATCGTCGAGCGTCACAAGGATGGCATAATCTACGTTACAATGCGAGCAATACCTGCAAGAATACCATTCCCAATAATCATGAGAGCACTTGGCTTGGAGACAGACGAGGACATTGTACTCGCAGTCAGCGACGACATTGAGATACAGAAGGAGCTATTTCCATCTCTACTCTACTCAGCCAATATTGCACCAACAGTAGATGCTGCACGCGACTTCATTGGCAGCAAGGTAGCCGTAGGTCAGCCAAGAGAGGTACGTATTGAGCGTGCTCTACAGATGCTTGACAGATACCTGTTCCCACACCTTGGAACTGACCCAAGTCCTGAGACTCGCCTGAAGAAGGCCCTGTTCCTAGGCCAGATTGTCAAGGGAATTGTTGAGATGGTTCTTGGAAGAAGAAAGCCTGACGATAAGGACCACATGGCCAACAAGAGAGTCAGGATCGCAGGCGAGCTCATGACACAGCTCTTCCGCGTCGTGTTCAAGCAGCTACTTCAGGATCTTCGTTCACAGCTCGAGAAAGCCTATACCAGAGGAAAGATTCCACAGCTGATTACACTAGTCAGAGCTGACATATTGACAGAGAGAATTAGACATGCACTAGCTACAGGAAACTGGGTTGGTGGTAGAACAGGAGTATCACAGATGCTTGACAGGACGAACAGACTATCAACACTAAGTCACCTGAGAAGAGTTGTATCAAGCCTAAGCAGAACTCAGCCACACTTTGAGGCACGTGACCTACATCCAACACAGTGGGGTAGACTATGCGCAATCGAGACTCCTGAAGGTCAGAACTGTGGACTAGTCAAGAACATGGCACTACTAGCAAACATTACCGTAGGCGTTGATGAGGCAGAGGTTGAGCGTCAGCTATACAGCCTTGGTGTTAAGCCAGTACTTGAGGCACGTAAGGCAGGAATCAAGGGTGCCGAGGTCTACCTTAATGGCAGACTGATTGGAATACATGAGGATCCTGAGAAGCTTGTTAACACAATTAGACAGCTAAGAAGGAGAGGACTCATATCACATGAGATCAATGTAGCATACTTCCCAGATAGGAATGAGGTACGCGTCAACTGTGATGGTGGCAGACTGAGAAGGCCAGTCCTAGTGATTGAGAATGGTCAGCTACTCCTGAAGCCAGAGCATATCGAGAAGTTAAAGCGTGGTGAGCTGAAGTGGAGTGACCTAGTTAGAGAAGGCGTAATCGAGTACCTGGACGCAGATGAGGAGGAGAACGCTCTGATCTGCGTCAATCCTGACGAAGATCTGTCAAAGTGCACTCACATGGAGATAATACCATCAATAATTCTTGGAGCAATTGCACACATCATACCATACCTAGAGCACAATCAGGCACCAAGAAACACGTACGAGGCAGCAATGGCTAAGCAGAGTCTAGGCCTATCAACGTCTAACTTCAGATACAGGATGGACAGCAGAGGTCACTTCATGATCTATCCTGAGAGACCACTAGTCACGACAAAGGGCATAAGCCTGATAGGCTATGATAGAAGACCTGCAGGACAGAATGCCGTAGTTGCACTACTGACATTCACAGGATACAACATGGAGGACGCAATAATCATGTCGAAGGCAGCGATTGAGCGTGGAATGTTCAGGAGCTTCTTCTTCAGAACGTACGAGGCCGAGGAGATAAAGTATCCAGGAGGTGAGGAAGACAGAATTGAGATTCCATCACAGGACGTCAAGGATTACAAGGGCTCTGAAGCCTACGCGCACTTAGATGAGGATGGTGTAGTATCTCCAGAGGTCTTCGTATCGAGCGGAGAGGTGCTAATTGGAAAGACTTCGCCACCAAGATTCTACACAGGACTACTCGAGGCTGCTCCTGGAATGATGCGTAGAAGAGATTCATCGGTCACTGTCAGGAGAGGAGAGAAAGGCGTTGTTGATAGTGTCATAATAACAGAGACAAATGAGGGCTACAAGCTCGTCAAGGTCAAGGTACGTGAAGAGAGAATACCAGAGCTAGGTGACAAGTTCGCAAGCAGACATGGACAGAAGGGTGTCATTGGAATGATACTGCCAATGGAGGACATGCCGTTCACAGAGGACGGAATAATTCCTGACATAATAATGAACCCACACGCACTACCAAGCAGAATGACTGTTGGACAGATGCTTGAGTCAATTGCAGGAAAGGTAGCTGCACTAAAGGGCATACTCGTAGATGCAACACCATTTGAGGGAGTCACAGAGGATGAGCTACGTGAAGCCCTGATAAAGCTAGGCTTCAGATGGGACGGCAAAGAGGTAATGTACAGTGGCATCACAGGACGCAAACTAGAGGCTGACATATTCATCGGAATAGTGTACTACCAGAAGCTACACCACATGGTTGCTGACAAGATACATGCAAGAGCAAGAGGACCTGTACAGATCCTAACAAGACAGCCAACAGAAGGTAGATCAAGAGAAGGAGGACTCAGACTTGGAGAGATGGAGCGCGACTGTCTAATTGCTCATGGAGCAGCTGCACTCCTACGTGAACGACTAGTCGAGTCAAGTGACAAGTACGTAATGTACGTCTGTGAAGACTGTGGACTAATAGCATGGTATGATGCACGACTGAAGAAGCCTGTATGTCCAATACACGGCGACAAAGGTAGAATAGCTAAAGTTGTAGTACCATACGCATTCAAGCTACTGCTACAGGAGCTCATAAGCTTAGGAATCTATCCAAGACTAATACTCGGAGATCCAATCGAGAAGAGCTAAGACAATTTTACCCTACAGAGAACTCCCTCTTATCTCGTACATTAATTATCTTATTATCCTATACATACCATTTTGTCGGTTTTCTTTCTCAACTTTCTGACCTGTTGCTAGGGTATAGTTTAAATAGGTAATGCACTAGTGCACAAGTTCGGTGATCAATATACGAACAGTAACATATCTCGTGTAGTACTCGCCTTCTCAGGTGGGCTAGACACATCAGTCTGTATAAGATGGCTTATCGAGAAGTACAACTGCGAAGTCATAACGGTCACAGTAGACGTTGGTCAACCTGAAAACTTTGAAGAAATAGAAGAGCGTGCCTACAAGATAGGAGCAGTCAAGCACTATACAATAGATGCCAAGAGAGAATTTGTTGAAGAGTACATAGCTCCTGCAATTCGTGCAAACGCGTTCTACGAGGGCAAGTATCCCCTTGGTACAGCTCTTGCTAGACCTCTCATAGCTAAGAAGGTTGTCGAGATAGCCAGAAAGGAGGGAGCTGACGCAGTTGCGCACGGATGTACTTCAAAAGGAAATGATCAAGTGAGATTTGAGGTTACTATTCGTGCACTTGCTCCTGATCTGAAGATTCTGGCCCCCGTCAGAATGTGGGGAATGACTAGAGCAGAAGAGATTGAGTATGCGAAGAGTCGTGGCATTCCTATTCCTGAAATTCATAAGCGCTTTAGTATTGACGCAAATCTGTGGTCGAGAAGTATAGAAGGTCCTGAACTAGATGATCCGATGGCTGAGGTTCCTGAAGATGCACTAGAGTGGGTTACTCCTCCAGAGAAAGCTCCTGATAAGCCTCTCTACATAGAACTAGAGTTCGAGAGAGGTATTCCTGTTAAGATAAATGGAGAAAAGATGGATCTTGAGACGATAATAAGAACGCTAAACAAGCTTGCAGGTCAGCATGGTGTTGGATTAATTGATCATATAGAGAACAGGACGGTGGGCTTCAAGTCGAGAGAAGTCTATGAAGCACCTGCTGCAGTAACAATATATGAAGCTCATAAAGATTTAGAGAAGATAACATATACACCGCACGAGTGGAGATTCAAACAATTTGTTGATCAACTCTGGACAGATCTTGTATATCAGGGACTGTGGATTGAACCACTTAGAGAAGAACTTGATAAACTTATTGAAGAGATGAATCGCTGGGTTAGTGGAGTAGTGAGACTGAAGTTATACAAGGGTGGACTATGGGTTGTTGGTAGAGAAGGAGTTTACGCAAGCTATGATAAGGATCTTGCAGACTATTTCAAGGGCTGGTATCCGAGTGATGAAGAGGCACGTGGTTTTATAATAATGCACTCGCAGCATTCAGTGACAGCATATTGGAAGAGACGTAGAATGATGAGCAACGGCCGCTCCTGACAACTGATGAAGCTAGCTACTAGCTGACTCTCACTTTTTCAATACCTTTCTCAGCTTCTCGTATATCATCTCTAGGATCTTCTCGTCTGAAAGAACACCTTCAGGAGGATCAACAATCTTTCTTAACCTAATTGGTATTGCATCAAGCCTGTATGCTGTTCCCTCAACTTCTATTCCTGTCAATGCTACAGGAATCACAATATCTGCATACTCCATAGTTCGACAGAGCTTTGGTGTTAGAAGAACCACAGGTATATCACGCATATGCTCAACAGCCTCCCTTGGGAAAGAGCATGCAGGATCAGCACCTGCAACAAGCATGAAGTCAGTCTCTCTTCTACGTAGTATATCAACGGCAGAAGTTACTCCAGGAATATAGCGTGGATATCTCTTCGATAAATCAATGCCAAAGGGAGCACCATAAGTCCATAGAAAGACCATGTTTGCACCAGTTACATTGAAGTGTCCTCTCATTGCAATTATTATAGCCTTTGTATGCTCATTAAGATCGTGAATTAATTTTATAGCTTCTTCAATATTTTTGAATTTTCCATGACTATGTGTAAGACCAACACCAAAAAATAGTACAACATATTTTGATCTTCTCAACTCGTCACATAGTTCGAGAACTTTTTCTCTTGGAATACCCGCAATTTTCGATTTTTCTATTTCAAGATCTCTCAAGCACATTCTAATTGCGGTAAGTAGTTCATAGTCTTTCCCAGGTTCGACTACTAGTATTTCATCAACATCTCGTACAAGCTGTATTGCACGTGTTGGACAGATATCAATACATAGTCCACATTCTCTACATTTCTGAAAATCTACTAAATAGAGAGTGAGTTGTAGCTTTATTTTTCCAGTCTTTGCTGATGTTACCTTCTTAATAACTTCAGGACAAAACTCTGTACAGAGATCACACCCTGTACATTTTTTAATATCGATATCTCCCGGTCTTGCTGGAGATGTGTTTCTAATATCTATAACAACAACCTTCCTATGTTTTCTACCATATCCAAGCTTTCCTACTCTATTAACAAAGCGATACATAAAGTTTGAATGAGCATGTGCTGGATTCCAGCCCCATACAAGTACCATGTCTGCATAGTGCATTGTGAAACCTAAAGTGAAGTCTGAGTGCCCAGTCTCAGCAACAGCCATGAGTGTTGGACCATGACAAACAGAGCTCGTGTTATCTACTACACCACCTACGAGCTCAGCAATTTTGAGTCCTAGCCTAATTGCTTCACAGGTTGTGCAACTCCAGCCGTAGAGAAGAGGATATTTTGACTTTGATAGCAAGTCAACAGTTTCTTCAATTGCTCTTTCAAGATCTATTTCTACAAATTTTCCCGACTCTGTTCTTTTTAATGGCTTTAGTACTCGCTCCTTGTGATATGTTACGAATTTTGCTCTACCTATAACACAGGCTTCTTGTACATCAACTATCCTGTTACCTGATAACTTTACAATAATGTTATCACATAGTAGACCACAGAAAGGACAAACAACGTCGCGCACAACACGTAGCTCACCATCTGTGACAGGTCTATCTCCAACCCCGGGAACCGACTTCAGGAAGTTCTCGTTTACATACTCTTCAACTAGCTTCTCTACATCTACACTATCTGTGGATAATCTTCTCACACGAACACGTACCTGCTTGTAGTTTGGTGTAGCACAAGCCTCAGTCTCAGATGGAACTATCATATTTATGACATGGCCATATGGCACGTAGGCAACTCCTTCAGGAACATTTGGGTCAATCTTTACTAGAAGCTTAACTCTACGTCCTGTTGGTCCTTCAACTTCTACTACATCTCCATCTTTAACACCTAGCTTCTGTGCATCGGCTAAGCTTAACCTGACCGTGCTTAGGTCGATTACGTACTCTCTGGAGTACTTTCCGTGATATTCCATGAATAGTCCTTGACTAATTGTACGACAGGAACAGAGTGTCAGCTCTATCTCGTTCATTCGATGTCACTGCTCAGGTACTCTAGCAGGTTTCTCAAGGAGTTTCTCCTTGATCAATATTGACCCATCTTTAGCATGTGGCTGTCTAACAACATGATCATTGTATTTCTCTATCTCACGTGCCTCATCTGCAAGTCTTGCAGCTATTCTCATCATCTCGTGTGCTGCAGCAGCAATTATCGTGTACTTGTCCCACTCCTTAAGCTTGAAACAAGCCTCTGTTGTCAACTCAGCTACATGTCTAGCAATCTCGTAAGCTGCTATTGCCTTAGCAAGCGCGTATGGGTTCCTAAGATTACAGTACTGCTGCACAACGTACTTGTCAACAATTATTCTAGGTAACGTAACTTCACGACCTGTCTTAAGCTGCTCAATTACTTTATCAATCTCCATGTAGAGTAGCCTGTAGACACCGCATACTGCAAGAACACGTATGACATCACTGTTGTACAGCGTCATCTCAGTTGGGTCAAGAAACTCTCTTCTAGCACCAATCATCGAGTCGCCTAGAACTATTATATAGCCGAATCCCTCCTCCTCAAGCTTCTTTGCAATTCCTTTTGCAGCACCGTCCGTTACAACAATTATGGGCTTGTTCTTCTGCTTGAGAATTTCTCTAATCTTGCTAGGCCCAGGCAGCGAAGCATTTGGAGAAGCAACAATGTACAGATCTGCCTCTTCCTGAAGTGCAGCCTTGGCAACTTTTTCACAAAGATCTTCCAGCATCTTTGATCCTGTCGAGTATACAGAGACTACGATATCTTCACGCTCTGCTCTCTCATCAAGCACATACTCTAGAAGCACAGAGGAACCAATTGCACCACATTTAACTACACATATCCTGACCTTGTTAGTCATACGCAGAAAGAGGAGACTAGGAGTAATTTAACGAATGTCCGTACAGAAGCATAGTGAAGAAATTGTAAAGATAGGAGCCCCCGGCCCCAGCACCGCCGCTTCCCGGGGCCTCTCGGACCCCAGTACTACGGTCGGCGTCGGGGCGTTTCACTTCCGGGTTCGGATGAGTCCGGGTGTGCCGCCCCGACTATGGCCGGGTTACCGGGGGCTCGCGAGTCTTGTGCATGAGACCTTTTAAATCTTTCTCAAGGAAGTCAGCAGTGAGACGTAATCACGAGAGGCTACTACTAATAATTGGAGTAGTGTCTCTCCTTGCAGATTTTGTATACGAAAGCTTTCGATCAGTACTCTACATAATAGTCAAGTCAGGAGGGCTCTTGAATACGTGCTTGATAGACGGCATTGGAGAACTTACTCTCTCGATAGCACGCGTATTAAGTCCACTAGCAGTCAAAGTCTTCAGACTAAGCACACTGTACCTGCTCGGATATGCATGTGCAGGATTTCTTGTACCGGCAGTAGTCATACCGAGCCTATCATACATCTTGTACCCTCTAGAGAGATTTGGGAAAGGACTACGTACACCATCTAGAGACTACTTGATATCTAGTATACCTGAAAAACCAGGTAGAAAATTCAGCATTTGCGAACTTCTAGACCAGTCAGGTGCAGTACTTGGGCCACTTATAATGTTAATAATGTTTTCAACCACTAGAAGCACAGATATTATAGCAATCTCACTTGCACTAGCATACATCCTATGTATGATAACTGCAACATACATCTATGAAACTTATAAGAAAATTGAGATAACTACACAGAGAAAACACTCGCACACAGTAAGTCAGATACCTAGAACTACAATATTAGCAATATTCATAATGGCACTACCACTCATATTTAGGACGCCACTAATAATGGCGCAATATCTGTCAAGCTTTAAATTTTATTACAGAGAAGCTGAAGGAATAGCAATCTTTCTTATCAGTACTATATTTTCAATAGTATTCGCATACCCTATTGGTAGACTAATAGATAAAGTAAAATCAAGAGCAATGATTATCATACCTGCAGCATGTATGTTGACATTTATTTCTCTCATAAAATTCCAGAACTATATAATTTATTCAATTGTTGTAGGGACTGTGTATGGATTTACGTTAGCCGTATGCGAGATTGTGCCTAAGGCCATAGTGAACTACATTATCTCCGATAGTGATGCTAGGAAATTTGCATATGCTCTACTTAATGCATTTATTGGAGTTACATACTTCATCGGTAACATTATTGTACCGATATTGTACTCCTATCTTAAGAACTTGGTATTGTTAGTTACTATCAGTTCTTTAATAGACCTGACCTTAGCTATTGCTCTCTTTATGTTATCTTCGAGACTACTGTAATGTTCTTTAGTTTGTGTATTTCGTAGCTTTTTATGTAGAAGCTTTTGTATGTGACTGAGTAGTATGTTTTGAATTTTTTCTTTATCTCATTAACAACTTCTTTGTACAGGTCTTCTCTGACTTTTGCATCAACGTATAGTGTTTCTCCTGAAATTTCTTGAACTATTTTTCCTTCCTTTACAACTACGTGGCCACTTTTAATTAAAAGCCATGCTCGAGATAGTGCTTTCCTAACTTTATCAGGTTCTTTTGAAGGGTCGAGTTCTCGTGGCTTTATGTCATAGACTGCGACATCTGCAATAGCTCCTGGCTTGAGTGTTCCTCGCTCTTCCTGAAGTCCGAGAATTCTTGCAGGTGCTGCACGTGTTATTACTGCTATATCGTAGAAGTCGAGTTCTCTATCAATTGATGGTAGGATCATCTTGCGAACAGCACGCTGATTGAGCTTCTTCAGAAGTTCTTCTCTTGCTTTTCTACTCATTAGCCAACTTATTATGAGTGGATATCTAGTGAATGGACCTGCGTTTGGATGATCTGTTGATAATACTATCCTCCAGAGATCATCTCTTCTCAGCATTAGTGCTATCTCGAGACCTATTGCCCACTGTACACAGTTGACGTAGCTACTTTTTCTATAAGTATAGGGCACTATTCCTGTTGCTGTCTCAGCTTCAATATCGTGAAGTACAGCCTTCCACTTACTTAGATGATAGAGAACAAACTCGAACGGTGCATCAGCAGTCATTGTTGTGGTATTTCCAAAGGTTACTTGTCCAAGGTCAATAGACACGTGAGGCGACTTCTCTAGTTCCTTCACTATTTCTTCACTGGCTGGCTCAATATTGTACCAGCAGTCTCCCTTATACCCAGAGAACTGGACATGCGTTACGTGCATCACTAGCCTATCCTGAAAAGATGATGCCTCTCCAGTTCTGAAAGTCTCGAGTAATGTTCTGTAATTTCCAGGTATTCCAAGCTTATTAGTGTGTATGTGTACTCCATGTGGCAGATTTAGAAGCTGAGCAACTTTACAATATGCAGCAATTATCTCACGTGGCGTGAGTCCATATTCAGGTATCTGATCGTCAATGTCGAGTCCGATGCCATTACCATAGAACCAGGCAATATCTGCTCCAGGATCTACGAGCTTTATTGTGTATCCCTTAGTTGCTTTAAGTAGCCAAGACACGTAAGCTGCAAGCTTCTCTATCTCACCTTCAACAATGTAGTCTAGGCCAAGCCACGTCGAGTCCATGAGAATGTACACTAGCTTATCAACTATTGGCATATCATCAAGCTCTTCGTGCGTATGCCTCGTCTTGAGAGGTGGACTAGCAGCCTCGCAGACGAGAGTATAGCCGAGCTGTGCGTAGCGATGTCCCGTCCTGATAACTGTCTGTGTTGTGACACCGCAAGATGCCCTGTACGTGTCTCCGGCAGGTATGTTAGTTCTGTAATGATCTTCGGGTCTCATCAGTCTTGCAATGTTGATCTTTGGTCCTGCAACATGAGCATGAATATCGATACCTCCAGCCATCGTGAGCCTACCTTCTAGATCAATGATCTTCACATTGCCTTTCGTTGGAATCCTGTCACAGGGTACAACGCGTCCTAGACTTACATCAATACATATGTCCATGAGTTCGCAGTCTATTCCCTGAAGAGGATCTACAACGCACGCATTCTTCAATACGAGTATCATAGCTACTCACTATGCTGCAGAATACTAGAACTAAATTGCTAATATTCTGTTATTAAGAAATGTGCTACTCCTTCTCCTTGACAAACAGCAACTCGCCAGGTATGGTAAATGCTCTCCCAGCAACATGAAGAAGAGGCTTAGCTTTTCTAACATCAATTAAGGACTCCCTGTAAAGATACTCCTCTCTTACATACGCTTCAACAACATCAGCAATAATGAAATCTACCTCTCCTACAGGAATCACCGTCCTGATCTTGGCCTCTATAAAGCCTATACAATCCTCAATTATTGGAGGTCTAACTTTTCGACTCTTACCGAATCTGAAGCCTATAACCTTAGATTTATCAACCTTGTAACCTGTCAAGGTCCCCGCCTTCCAGACCTTGTCCAACAAGTCTGCAGATGGGACATTTATTGTAAACTCAGGCACCTCATCAAGAAGCTTTCTCGTAAAGTGCTCTCTCGCAATTGCAACTCCCACAGTCGGCTCGTCCTCTGCTATTGGAGTAACCCAAGATGCTGCCATCACGTTAACTCTGCCGTCTTTGCCACAGGTCACTATAAGAACGACAGGACGAGGATGAAGAAGGTAGTAGAACTTGTCAAGCGTCTTGAACATAGGTAAATGTAGTATATCGAAGTAT